>NZ_CALADU010000024.1 GCF_937890665.1 uncultured Subdoligranulum sp. | reverse complement strand
TGGCGCAGCGGGAGGGATTCGAACCCTCGTGCGATTGCTCGCAAACTGATTTCGAGATGTTTGGTGAACCACTCGGATAAAATCCGTAGAAAGTTTTTGAGTAACTCCAGTTCCCAAATCCACTCGCACACACTCCTGCCGATTCACCTGATCGTAAGCCTCCGGATGCGTTAGAAAAGCCGTAGATAACACAAGGCACTCCGACAAAGGAAATCAAAAAAGTCCAGTAAAATCAAGGGGTTGCGAGGTCAGGCAGAGAAACAGCCCACACGATTTCGAATTATATGAACAAAGAGTCGCTGGGAGATATTAGGACGATTTAGGACAGCAAAAAGTCAGAGTTATCAAGGGTTTCCACTAACTGAATACATCAAGCCGTTCTCCCACAATGGCAGTAAAAAAGCCGTTTTTCAAGCAAAGTGTTAGAAAAGCCGTAGATGACGGCGGAGTGAATAGTCGTTTAAGTAACTATGGGTTCCGCCTCTCGAGTAGGACAAATTCCCAGAAGAAAGAGCCTGCTGTTGACAACTGGGGCAAATGAAATCCATGACAGAATAAGGAGAGCAAGAATGAGTACAGATTACTCGGCCTTACTGCTGGAATACCCTGCAGTCATCAGCAAAGACCAGTTATACCGGATTTGCCATATCAGCAAGCGGAAGGCGACATGGCTTTTAGAAAATGGAATCATCCCATGCAGGGACTCAGGGAAAAAGACACGGAGATTCCAAATTTACACGGCAGATGTAGTGAATTATCTGATCACATTAGAGAACGAGCCACAAAAGGTTGCAATCCCGGTTGGGATCTTTACAAGTAACAAATATCGAAAAAAGCGGGAGAACCCGGTGGCGCATCTGCCACGTTCTGAGCTAAAAAAACATCTGTGTTTAAAATGGCGCAGTGAGCCTGATGCCCTTACAATAACTCAGATTTCCAAAATAACCGGCTACAATATGCAGACGGTAGGTCAGTGGATCAGCAAAGGAAAACTTCAATATGTATCCTGTCCCGACGGAAGAAAGGTTGCGAAGCGGTGGCTCATACAATTTATGACTGATTATATACTGGCTTCTCCGTACCGCCTCTCTTATACCATGAGGCGCATCATGGAGGATCTGGATGGGTAGTGTCTACAGCGGCAGGTCATAAGAAACCTGCCGCTTTTTATGACTGTTCATATCTGTGGAAGGAGACAAGAAATGGCCAACAAATTTTTTGAAGAACTTTCAAGATGCTTGAGAAAAAAGGAAATTGAATCAGCAAATTACGAGGACAAGCGGCTGGAGGTGTTCCTCCACGGCCAGCCTGTCCTCTTCGTTTCACCGGCCAACGATGTGTTCCTGCTGCCTGCGGGAAGCAAAAACGAGGAGGCCAGTGAATTGTACCATCAGGTGGCCATGGATGCGGACGAGGTATACAGTTATGTGGAAACGATGCAAAACGCCCCCCTGCTCCATGCCTCTGGCCTGCATGAGGACTTCCGCCTGCTGGCGGACTTCGGCGGCGCGGTGCTGGCAGGCCAGGAACGAGAAAATGGCCAGGGGTATCAATTTGTAACCTGGATCTGGGACTATGACCGAACTGGAGTCAGCCACGGTCACTACTATGAAGATGACTTCCAGAGCGCCAAGCAGGACTTTGCTGTCCGCTCCGGCCTGATCCCCAGAGCGCAGTTATTTACCCCGGAGGAACTCACAGAATTGTACCGCGCCGCGGAGCATTGGTTCTATGAAGGCCCGGAGCTGGACTACAAGCAGCAAAAAGCCATTCAGGAGGCCAGAACAAAAATCGAGTACACCGTCCCGGATCTGCAGAGCCGGTTGGAGCAGGCCCAGAGCCAGGAACCGCAAATGAATTTATAGATCCTACGCTGAACAAGGCGGGGGCCGTATCATCTGCCATCGGACAGAATACGGCCCCCGCTTTTTTGTTTTCAGAGCAGAAAAAGCAAGTGAGGTGCTCCGTGTGGATCCCAAAAAACTGAACAGTTATGTCGGGGTGGTCAATCAACCACCTCCTAAGTGGAGTAGTGTGAAGAAGTGGCTGCTCCACATCAACTATGCGCCCGGCTATGCCCCGGAGCCGGAACAAAAACCAGTGTGCCGGCAGTTCTCCCGCTGCGAGGGCTGCCCCTATCCCGCCCACGGTTTCCTCTGTTGGGGCGGCGAGGATGACTGTATGCGCACCAGAGTAAAAAAACTGAACGAAAAGGAGTTGGAGCATGAGGATCAAAGCGGCTTTGTATAACGCTGATCACTTGGAATATGGCTTGGTCACTATCCCCTTCCCCATCCCGCAGGATCAATACAACGACACGATCAAGATGCTGGAGGCGCTGGATATCGGAGACCCGCGGGCAAAGGATTGTATGGTGGAGGAGATCGAAGGCTGCGTTCCCAGTCTGAAATGCCTGGAGGGACACAGAATCAATGTGGACGAGTTGGATTACCTCGTCAAGCGGTTGGACAGTTTTTCTGACGGGGAGCTGGCACAGTTCCAGGGGATGGTGGTGAAAATGGGACTCTCCGATATGACCGACCTCATCAATTTGACCTTTTGTTGTCAGCAGGCCACGGTCATCACGGACTTTTCCGACTTGGAGCAGATTGGCCGGGATCACTACATGAACCTACATGGTGGCTGCGCCTCCATGGAAGAGCTGGAGCGGTTAGATGCACGCAAGACAGCACTGGATCTGATTCTCAACGACACCTCCGGCCAAATTACTCCCTACGGTGTAGTGTACGACAACGGTACGATGTTAGAACAAGTTTATGATGGCCGACATTTTCCGGATTTCTACTATAAGAACAGTATGGCATCTGTATTACTTTCATTAAACAATCAAATGAATGAACAAGAAACACTATATTTCCCATGTGCTGAAAGTGAAATCACTCGGACACTATGCCGTTTGGGTGCAACACAGCCGGAAAAATTTACTGCGACGCTGATTGCTACCGATGATGATATCAGCCCAGCGGTCAGGAGTGTTTTTGAAGGCGAATATCCTCTAACGGAACATTTGAAGACATTAAATGCATTGTCTAAGTGCCTTCAATTGTTTGATGCACAAACTTTGGACAAATTTCATACCGTTTTCGATACTATCTGGCCTGATACCCCAGAGGAAATATTATGGATTGCAGAGAATATCTATGATTTTACTGTAATCCCCGGCATAAGCAACGCAGAAGAATATGGGCAACATTTGATTCAAGTCTCTGGACATTTTGAAGTTAAATCTGAGTTGGATTCATATATTGACTATCAGAAATTTGGAGAGCATTACATCAAGAAGGAAGGCGGAGTATTGGGGGATCGCGGCTATGTGGCCTATTTGGGAAATAAACCTGAAATTGAGGCAATTGTCATACGGAGGATAACAGCAGAACAGAATACACAAGATTTTCAGTTGGGGGATTTTTCTTAATGTGGAAGGAAACCGATCTTCCCAAGGTGAAGATGATCGCCCATGTACTCCTCGATATGCCAATCGCGCCAACCTCATTTTCGCCGGCTATCGTCAGCCATCCGTTTACAAGTACCGGGGTTACCGCTACTCAAAATGAGGATGGCAATATCACTGTGGTCGACTTGCTCAACAACAAAGAAGACTATGCCAAATGGAAGGAGATGGTGGGCAAACAGATTGACAGTGCTGAAAACGCTTGTCAGGTATTTTTCCTTCTTAACAAGCCCTATTATCTGACCTTTCTCAAATTTACCGCCCCAGTCCTTTCACAGGAGGATCTGGGCCAATTGCTGGCTCATGCGTGGATCTTGGAGGAGTGCCCAAACCAAGACCGCAATGTGAGCAAAAGAGAACTGCTGACTCTATTCCATTCTGTCCCGCCGGAACTTCTGATGGACGAGGAGGAGTACGCAGTTTATCAGTCGCTGGAGGATCCTGTGACTGTCTATCGTGGTGTTACCTCCTACAATGCCAAAAACATCAAAGCACTGTCCTGGACGTTGGACCGGGATACGGCAGAGTGGTTTGCCTACCGCTTTGGTGAGGAGGGCACCGTCTATGAGGCTCAGATCCAGAAAGAACACATTCTTGCCTTTTTCAACGGTAGAAATGAGTCAGAAGTTGTGGTAGACCCCAAATACCTGGAGCAGATCATGGAGTCACCGGAGCCAGAGATAGGGATGCGGATGACCTGAATTTTCTCCACGATTTGTAGTAGACTTTCATCACAAGTTGTGGTATTGGTTGTGTTCAAAAAACAGAAACGAGGTGATCGAAGTGAAAAAACAAAGTAGTTTCCAACAGACGCCCCCCTTTGACCTGCGGCCCGCTTCCGTTGAGGAGGCGGGCCTTTTCTATTCCAACGATGAGCGGGACGAGGCACTGGGCACAGTGGGCCACCTCCGTATGGACTTCGGCTCCGGCGGGAAGGGATTCCACCACACCTGGTGGCCCCACAACGAAGACCGATTCAACACCCCGGAGTTCAAGGAGGCCCTGCAGAAATTTGTGGATGCCATGCGGCAGGACGGGCCGCTGAAGAACTTGGCAGCCATGAACACCTATTGCTGGCACAACGGAGGTGAAATTGCAGAAAACGACCGCGTCTACGGATTTATTTCGGAGACAGAACATTACCGTTTTTGCTTGCGCTGTACCCCCAGGCCGGGGGATTACCAAGGCTATCTGTATGTCTACGACCTGCGCCAGCAGGAGATGGCCAGGCAGGACAAGCTGGTGGGCCGAGTGAGCTATGCCAGCGGCGAGAAACAGGAATTCACCGATGCCGGGCAGTACCTCCAGGCCATCCGGGAGGAACTGCCCTATCGGGACACCACCGGATTTTGCTATGAGACCCTGACAGTCGCTCCAGAGGTGAAAAAGGCGGTGGACGACATCCTGCTGGACTTCGCCGGCGAGGAGAACCCCCGCCGGGTCTGCAACTATGGTCTCACTGAGGCCGGAAAGCAGGCCCTGCGGGATGCTGCGGACCCCAGCAAGCCTCACACCTATTCCTGGTTCGTGATGACTGACTGCAACACTTCGAAGGAGCAGATCCACAGGGCTTTGACACTGGATGGGGCGATACAGCTCTACCAAGACAGCGACCGGCCTGAGAAAAGGCTGGGCGTCACCAAGGACGAGATCGCCACGGTGGATTTGGTTCGATTTTGTGATGGAGAACAGCAGTTCTTTGAGGACTACCGCAGGCTGGAGAGTTTCCGGGATGACCCGGCCATTTCCGATGCAGCGGAGACTATCCGGCAGGAGCTGAAACAGACAGCGCCCCAAGAGGACATAACGATGGGAGGAATGTGAAGTGCGAGAAGTACCGAGAGAGTGGCTGGAGTTCATGCGGGAGCAGTATCCCAAAGGCAGCCGGATTCGATTGATTGAAATGGCGGACGATCCCCATCCCCTCCCGGAAGGTTCCATGGGGACGTTGGATCATATCGATGATCTGGGCACCTTCCACGTGAAATGGGACAACGGCCGGGAGTTGGGGGTGGCCATCGGGGAGGATCGATTTTCCGTCCAGCCGCCGGAGCCAACTCTTCTCAAGTTGTATTTGCCCCTGACCGCCGACTTTTACCCGCGGGACGAGTGGGGCGATACGTCCGAGGAGGGCGAGGAGTGGGATGGCCGGACGCTGCTGGACTACGAGGACCATATCCGGGGCGCCCTGGTCAGAAACCGGATGCCGGAGGAGAAAGAACGGGGCGTTATGCGCTGGTACGATAAACAGGACAGCCTGAATGTCAAAGTGCGGTCCGCGGAGTTCAACGCAGAGGAACGCAACGGCCAACTCTGGGGCGTGGCGGAATGCCGGGTAGTTGGGGAACTCTCCCCGGAGGAACTTTCCTCCCTAAAGGACTACCTCACCGGCCAGGCATCCGACGGCTGGGGCGAGGGCTTTGAGCAGAGAGAAATCGAGATTGATGGCGGCGAACTCTATGTTCACCTGTGGCAGTGGGACAACTGGAGCATCCAAACAGAGCAGGAGCGGTTCGCCCCCAAGGTCGCCGAGGGCCTGCCGGAGCTGTGCTTCTCCACCTTGGCCTCCAACGGCCAACTCATCTGCATCCGGCGGGGCGAGTCCGGCTACTATCCCTCCCAGTGGGATACCGGAGACAAAGAGCGCAACGTGGAGCTGGCAGACGAGCTGAATGAGCGGCGTGGCGTCACCCCCGCCCAGCGGCAGGCCATGGAGATCGGAAGCATGGCGGGCTGGGATGTTCCTGGGGCGGATCCTGCCAATTATGAAATTCAGAGAGAGGAACAGACAGAGGGAGGGATGACCCTTGGATAAGAAGATCTTCGAGGTGGAGATCAGCAACGGCGGGCCCGAAAGCTATAAGACCTCCGCAGTGCTGACGATGCCGTGTACCCAGGCGGAGCTTTGTGACGCGCTCCAGAAGGCCCGTGTCCAGGACGTCAAAACTTGCCGCAATGAGCTGACCAGGATCCGCTATCCCGGTATCACAGCGGATATGATCGGTCGGAATGTGGATCTGCTGGAGTTGAACCTGCTGGCCCTCCGACTGACCATGCTGGGTGAGGATGACCGGATGGGGCTGGACGGCCTGCTCCAGATCGAGAAGGAAAACCACACTGCTCCCTTTCCCCTCTCCCGCCTCATCAACCTGACCTTCAATGCGGATATTTGCCTTCTGGCGCCCCAAGTCTCCAATACCCAGGAGCTTGGGGCGCTTTTGTATGAGGGGGAGATGCTCTCGGAGGAGGCCATGGCCCTGGTGGATACCATGGAGGAGGACAGCAGCTTTCGGGAGAGGTTGCTGGAGCTGCTGGGGGAACAGCACCAGGAGGAGCACAGCGGTGTGTTCACCAGCCGGGGCTACGCGGAGCCTGGCAGTGACTTCAAAGAGGTATATCGGAAGGGCGAGATGTTCTGCTTTGCCCGCCCCAGCGCCCCGGTGGTGCTGGAGGTACGCAAGGGATTTTTTGACGATCCCAGCTATGATAACGATAAGACCACTATCTTGAACCTCCCCGCTTCAGACGCCGACATCTGGCGGGCAGTGGGAGAGGTAGACGCGGCCTCACTGGACGAGTGCGCCTTCCGCTGTATCGACTGTGAGATCCCCTCTCTGCGAGATGCGGTCGATGACGCCATCGAACAGGAGGGCGGCATCGGCATGGCAAGCGAATTCGCAGCAAACCTGGCACAGAAAAAGCAGAGCTGGCATGAGGCGGACTGGGTCAAGTACAAGGCTCTGCTGTCTGTGGCCGGGTGCCCCAGCCTGCAGGACGCCATCCAGCTCATGCACGGTCTGGACGATTACGACCTCCGACCGGATGTGGCCGCGACCTGGGATTATGCGGAGGTGGTCTTGCGGGAGAAGTACCCGGATCTGCCGGAGGAACTGTTCCAGACACCCCAGGCCGCTATGGTTGGACGGCAGATGCTGGAGGAGAACCACGCGGCCATCACCGACTATGGCCTGTTCCGCCGGAAGGACAACGGCCAGCTGCCGGTCTTCCAGCGGGAGCCCCAGGCGATGGACAGTCCCCAGATGGGAGGGATGTGAGCATGCTGGATTTCGAGAGTCGACGCATCCGTGATCTGCGGGGGATCGACTTCTCCAAACTGGAATTTGAGGATCTCCGGTGGAAATACGGAACCTTCCAGAGCGTCAGCACCGGCTCCGGCTGCGATAAGAAGTACAGCTCCTGGTCCGGCGTCAAAACCCGCATCGGGGAGATCGAGGAGTCCGTCTGGTACCAGGCGGCGGAGAAGCTGATCCGAGGAAAGGGCGAACAGGAGCTGCTGGGATATTTGACCCAGTGGTGTTCAGAGCGGAACTTTCTCAAGGAATCCGCCGGTGAGATCCGGAAAAAGGCACTGCAGCTCCATGTTGACCGCATCTTCGATCATCCCCGCTGGGTAGACTTTGTCCCATTCAACCGCCAGTACCGGCCGGAGATCTTGCAAACGGCCCATCTGGTGACCGTGGTCAACGAGTGCTGTCAAAAACCCGGCGTAGTCACTCAGGAACAGATCGATGCCTCTGACAATGGGACCGTCGCCTGCCCCTGCTGCGGCAGATGGAGTCCATTTCGCGTTCTTGAACAGGCGATTCAAACAGAGAGCGCGGCCGGGCAAACAGAGGAAGCAAAGGGAGGGATGCATCTGTGTTAAATCATCAGGACAGGCTGTTCGATCTGCTGGACGGCATGGAAATGACCAAATCGGAGCATGATTGGCTGGAGTTGCGGTTTGCCAATATGACAGAAAAAGAGAGGCTCCTGTTCACCGGCGCGCTGGAACTGGAGCGCCCGACGCAAGCTGACCGTGTGATGGAACTGGCGAACCAGCTTCCCTGCTTTGATCTGTACTACGGAGCCGGGGACGACGAGGCCCTGGGCCGGTTCGTCCTGGAACACCTGGAGCGCCCCTCACCGGAGGCTATTCCCTTCCTCAACGCGGAACAGGTAGGCACGGCCTACCGGGAACGGGACAAAGGGATCTTTTGCCAGGGTCACTATGTACGGAAATCCTCCCTCATGATCCCCATGCCGGAAACATCTCAGCTCCTTCAGCCGGCGGTCGGGGACTATGCCATCCGGGTCAGGCTGGCCAGTCGGGAAAACATGGAGGGTGTATGGGTGGGTTTCCCCGATACCGGGGACCACATGGACGCCGCCCACCCGGACGAACTGCTGCTGGGGCTGGACGAACTCCACGCGGAAACGCTCAGCGAATGCATCGTGCTGGAGGCGGACTGCTGCCTGCCCCAGCTGGAGGAGATCCCCGACCAGTATGCCTCCGCAGGTGAGCTGGTGCGCCACGCTATCGACTTCGGCTATGCCTGGGCGGAGCGGGGCCAGGGAGAACCCCACTGGCTGGACAAGTGGCAGGCGGTGCTGGAACTGGAGGACTGCCACCGGCTGGATCAGGCTCTGGATTATGCCCAGAACCTCCGGCAGTATGCCTTCGTCCCCCGTGGTTTAGACTTGGCGGAGTATGGCCGGGAACTGGCTGTCCGGGACGGCGTCATCCCAAAGTCCGGCCTGCTGGCGGAGTGCTTTGACTGCAGAGCCTACGCCGAGGAGTATATGAACCAGCACGGGCTGTCCGCCACAGACCACGGATATGTCGCGTGGAACGGCGGCGAGATCTCCTATGAGTACAGCCAGCCGAAGCAATCCAACAGCCCCTCCATGTCCATGTAACCGCCGCAATTTTGTTGGATATTGGTATGGCTATTCCGCCCGGAGTGTGGTAGTGTTTGCGGCAAAGGAGGCACAGCCGATGGACGAACGCAAACAAATCGCCGAAGATACCCTGGACCAGCTCATCGAGCAGGCTCTGCGGGAGTTGGACCGCGTCGAGCCGGATGGACTGGCAGAAGAAAGAATGTCCGATATCAGCGACGAGATCCGCCGTGACCTCCGGCTGGAGGAAACCCAGCGGACGCTGATGCTGGATTACATCACGCAGCTCAATCGCGTGGCGCAGAAACAGCGCCGCTGCCTCTACATCCAAGGGGCAAAGGACTGTGTCCAACTGCTGCGGGGTCTGGGGGTGATCAAATAAAATAAGCAGAACAGTATCTGAAATCATGCAGGGGCCGTTTTCCGAATGGGGACGGCCCCTTCTTTTTTTGCGCCCTTTTTCGGGAAATCAGGTCCCGGAAAGGAGCGACTATGGAAAAAGAACGGCTGGCGGAATATCTGGAGCAGTATCATCTGGGAGAGTTCAACGCCGCCACCAGCCGGGAACTGGAGCTGACCTTCGGCATCAAGGGCATCGAGGTGCGCCATCTGGTCAATCAGCTGCGGCGGGACGGCGTACCCATCGCCAGCAGCGGGAGCGGTTACTTCTACGCCGCCACAGAACAGGAGGTTCGGGCCACCATCGCCCATCTGACCCGGCGGATCAGTGGCATCGCCGCCGCTATCCGCGGGCTGAACCGCTCCCTGGAACGGTTCGACACGGAGCAGACCTGCCTCCCGCTGGACGGAGGTGATCCCCCCTGAACAGTTTTATGAGCTGGGTGGGCGGGAAGAAAGCTCTGCGGGAGGAAGTAGTGAAGCGATTTCCCCTGTTCTATGAGCGGTATGTGGAGGTGTTCGGAGGCGGCGGCTGGGTGCTGTTTCATAAAGCCCCCGGCAACGACTTCGAGGTCTACAACGACTACAACGGCCTCCTCGCCAACCTGTACCGCTGTGTGCGGGACAAGCCGGATCTGCTGATCAACGCCCTGAAATATGTCCTCAATTCCAGGGAGGACTTCGAGCGGGCGCGGCTGGCTCTGCGCCGTAAGCGCACCACGGATATTCAGCGGGCGGCCTGGTTTTACCAGGTCATCCGCCAGAGCTACGCCGCCGCTCTCACCAGCTTTGCCAGCCAGCCTCACGATATGTGGAGCAACTTCCCGCTCATTGAGCAGGCCCACCGACGGCTGGCGGATGTGGTGGTGGAAAACCAAGACTTCCAAACACTGATCCGGCACTATGACCGCCCAGTGACCTTCTTCTACTGCGACCCACCCTACCACGCCACAGAGGGGTATTACCAGAACATCGGTGAGGACGGCTTCACGGAACGGGACCACATCCGCCTGCGGGATGCCCTGCTGTCCATGGAAGGCAAGTTCCTGCTGTCCTACAACGACGATGCCTTCATCCGGGGGCTGTACGATGCCCCCGGCATCCAGATCGAGCCGGTGACCCGGCTGAACAACATCCGACAGCGATACGACCCTAACTGCCAATTTTCCGAGCTGCTCATCGCCAACTATGACATGGCGGAGCGCGCTCATGCCACAACACAAATCAATCTGTTTGACTTTCAGAAGGGAGAATTTGATGAAACCTATGTATTTTAAGCTCTACCACAATCCTGAGAACAAGACCCTGACGATCCCCCGCGCTGCCCTCCAGCTCTCCGGCCTTGCGGACGCGGAGGAGCTGATCCTCCACACAGGCGGCGGATATGTCCTGGCGGCACGGAATGCATTGAGTACCCTGGAATGCCTGCACCTTCTCCAGTTCCTCACCTCCACTGCCGCATCTCTGCTCCTCCAGCTGGCGGTATTCAGCCAGGAAGGGGCGGAATTTCCCGAGTGTGAGGACACCCTTGAGGAGGAAGATGAAATGGACGATCCCGGCCTGACCATCCCCACCTGTCTACTGGAACTGGCCGGACTGGATGAGGCGGACAGCCTGGAGGCCGTTGCGGAGGACGGCCGGGTGATCGTATCCAAGGCAGAAGATGATGACCCCAGCGAGCACAGAGAGGAAGACCCGCTGCAGGAGTTCGACGAAGGCTTCCGCGCTATGCTCCAGGAGGGCAATGTGGACCTGGATGCCCTCCGGCGGCAGATGCGTCAGGAGAAAAATCATGCGTGAGACGTATCTCTACCCATATTCCGCGGAGGAGGCCTGCCGACGGGGAGAACAGTCTCTGTGGAGGGCCAGTTATCTGGAGAACATTGACTGCAAGGATGCCATTCAGAAAGCCGTACGACAGCACTACGACGGCGACCATCTGGACAAGAAATGCCTGACCGAAGTTATCCAAGAGTTCGGCTATAAGCGGACAGCCTGGGTGCTGGCCAACACGGTTCAGCAATTGGAATGGGGTGGCCAGTACAGTTCCGAGAATAAAGCATGGGCCAGTCAAATCTATATCCCACCAGATAAACTCCACAATCTCAGCTTTGTGGTGCCAACCCGCTCCGCTGTACTGGATGGAGTGGTGGACCAATACCGCACGGCATATCGGGCGCTTGGACTCTTTGGACCCAGCCAGTGTGAACCAAACTCCTTTGAAGATCTGAACTACGAGGGAAAGGTGCTGGTGCTCTCTTCGGATACCCTGAAGGAAACCTACTGGACACCCCAAGCTCAGCTCTGGTATGTAATATAGACCCCATACGAGCAAAGCCCCTGCAAATTGGGGCTTTGCTCGTTGTGGATATATTCACAAAGAAGAGTGTATCTCAGTATTTTTCATATTCTTTAGCATAAAAACGCTTTAGAATAGAAGATAGGCGGTTCACCTCTTCCTCTAATTCGTGGATGCGTTTGTTTTTTGCTGCGATTATAATATCTTTGCCTTTGTCGGTGACAGTCGGTTTAATAGGACGCTTTGCGGAATTGTAGTTACAGCGCAGCGATTGAATTTGAACACGGTACTCCGGATGGTTATATAATGTTGTTTTTGATACGCAGGCACGTGCAGCCACAGAATTGAAGTTTACCGCCATATTTTCACGCATAAGGGATTCAATTGCCGAATCAATCCGCTGCTTGACGCTTTCACTTTTGGTTTTCGCGTGCGATAAAAGTCCGTTTACATTACGCGCATGATTATTTGACATTTTCTCTTTCCTTTCCAACGTATTCACGCCCCTGTTTTCCAGCAAGATGTCTTGTCTGGCCTGACCTTAGAACCGTCACTATTTCCTCATATCGTTCCAAGAGGTGCTGGTTCTTTTCGACCCACACCTCACGGCCCTGGGCTTTGCCACGCTCAATTAACATTTTTGTCTCTTGAATTTCAAGCTCATATTGCGGCAAAAAATCTGGCGTGGTACAAAGATTGCGACAAGTAAGGCATGGGTTCAGTTGCGTAAAACAGTCTTGCTTTTTGGGTTTCATGCAGAAGCCAAGCGGCATCCGGACAGCGTCCAGATTGTACCTGATATACTCCCATTCAATTAAATCTTCATTTTCGATGCCAGAAATATCGATTTGTTTGAGTTGTCCGGAGGCAGTTATTTTGAATAGACCGTTCTTGACGGCCTGTTCCCATGATTTACGCAATGTAGTATCTAATACCTTTGCATAGACAAGGGTCATCTCAGGAGACATATGCGCCATCCATTTCTGAACATGTACCAAACTCATGCCGTTGTTTATCAGTTCTACACCCTTTGTATGACGGAAAGCGTGGAGTTTAAAATGATATAGATTTCCTAAATCATCAACGATGCTAAATTTCTGTGCTAATTTATTCAGGGCCTCGCTGATTCTGTGGGGATCTGGTGCCATTCCCATGCGCGATCCACTATAACGATTAAATAACAAATGCCGAGGATTATTCGTTTCTGTACTCTTCTGTTGTGCGATTTGAGCCACGGATTCTACAACAACTTTGACCTCCTCAGAGATTGGGATGCGGTGCCCTATAGTACGAGTTTTTCTGATGTCGCCTTTTAAATACCATCCTTGCTCCGTATATTCAAGACAGTTATCATACCGAAGATTTAATACATCAGAGATCCGCCACCCAGACGCAATTAGAATAATTACGACAGGGATAAATTCAGAGGGCGTTAGAAATTCTAAGTGTTCCTTTAACTGTGCCATTACACCATCGGGTATGTACTTGATTCGCTCTGATTTTGGTGGCAATGTTCCAAATAAGGGGATATCCTCATGGAAAAACAGTGAGGGCACTGGAAGCAACGGGGATTCAGGATAATTAAACTGCTGTATCCGAAGAAGAAAATTACGTGTGCTTAAGAGCTTGTCTAACTGCCGCCTGGTTTTGGAGGGAAAAGTGTTCAGATATTGTTGAATAAAATTTTCAATATGGCGACGAGTAAGCTGCCTCAGGTTTGTCCATTTGGGCTCGGCATCTGCAATAAACTGTAGGAAATATGTAATTGCATCTAATTCCAAACGAACCGTTGATAAGGCACAGATTGTCAACCTTGTTTTTATATATTTCTTTGCGAGTCTTTGGAATGCTGGCGGTATAAATGTGAAGTTAATCAGGTGATTTGTAGCATGTACAGGAATATCAACTGAAGGGATTTTCCTGCAATCCCAAATATCCTTTTCATATTCATCCCGTGTATCATAAAAATCAGAGAAAAACAAATACAGTTGATAAATCTGGGCACGGTACCCCTGCCTTGATGACTTGCGCCCGGACAGTGCTATATAATCAAGCCATGCGGGAAGCATTTCCTCAATCATGATTTCAGAGAAGCTGTTAACCTGTGGATAGGCTTCTTGGAGAAAATGTATGAAATATTTAAGCATAAACTGATAATCGGACCAGAGTGATGATGGGCTAATGGTTTTCTTTGAAAGCCTGGTTGCCAGATAGTATTTTATCTCTAAACGCAAAAGTTGAGGATATTCAAAAAAAGTTATACGGCGTGTTGTGAAGCGTTTCTGTCCAGCACTGTAGTCATTCCAAAATGAGTCGTTTAAATTCCATATGTCCTTTTCCCAGTAGTTTCCGGATATAAAGCGCTCCATGTCTTTCGCTTTCCCAAAATCTGGTGTCAGTTGATGGTTATACGCCAGATTCATTTTTTGTGCCTCCTTGTATTATAGAGTAGTAGTTATTAGAGCCCCTCTCCAAGGGCTGTG
>NZ_CALADU010000023.1 GCF_937890665.1 uncultured Subdoligranulum sp. | reverse complement strand
ATACCAGTTTTACGCCCCGGGCGGTCAGGCCGTCAGCCAGCGCGGCGGCGTTCTCCACGATCTTGCGGGCGTACTCTTTAAAGGAGGGCTGCAGTGCCTCGCCGAAGCAGACCGCCTTGGCGGCAATGATGTGCTCCAGCGGGCCGCCCTGCGTGCCGGGGAAGATGGCCGAGTTGATCCGCTTGATCAGGTACTCGTTGTTGGTCAGGATCAGGCCGCCCCGGGGACCGCGCAGCGTCTTGTGGGTGGTGGTGGTCACCACGTCGGCGTAGGGCACCGGGTTCTGGTGTACGCCGCCGGCCACCAGACCGGCAATGTGGGCCATATCCACCATCAGCATGGCGCCGTAGCCGTGGGCGATCTCGGCCAGCTTTTCAAAGTCGATGGCACGGGGATAAGCCGACGCACCGGCTACCAGCAGCTTGGGCCGGACCTTGGCCACCTGCTTGGCCAGCGCGGCATAGTCGATGCGGCCATCCTCGCCCACACCATAGGAGACAAAGTTGTAGTTCTTGCCGCTCATATTCACGGGGGAACCATGGGTCAGGTGTCCGCCTTGGGACAGGTCCATACCCATCACGGTGTCGCCCACGTCAAGCAGCGCAAAGTAGACCGCCAGATTGGCCTGTGCGCCGGAATGGGGCTGCACGTTGGCGTATTTGGCGCCGAACAGACGGCAGGCGCGGTCGATGGCGATGCGCTCTACCTCATCCACAAACTGGCAGCCGCCGTAGTAGCGGTGGCCGGGGTAGCCCTCGGCATATTTGTTGGTCAGCACGCTGCCCATGGCGGCCATTACGGCGGGCGAAACGATGTTCTCGCTGGCAATCAGCTCGATATTCTCCCGCTGACGACCCAGCTCCCGCTCCATGGCAGCGCCTACCTCGGGGTCGGCGTTCTGCACAAAGCCAATGGTGTCCATCATGTCCTGATACATTTCCCTTTACCTCCTTAAATATCTGAGATACTCTATGCAAAGGATCACAGGGTGCCCTTGGTGGAAAGCACCCCTTCGATCCGCGCATCGGTGCGGGTGGCGGCGTCCAGCGCCTTGGCAAAGGCTTTGAACAGCGCCTCCAGTTTGTGATGGTCGTTTTCCCCGTACAGCACCTTCAGGTGCAGGTTCATCGCCGCTGCGTAGGACACAGCGTAGAAAAACTCCCGGGCCATCTGGGTATCCATACCGCCGCAGGCGGGGGTGGCAAACTGGGCGTCATACACAAAGTAGGGACGTCCGCCCAGATCCACCGCGCAGAGAGCCAGCGTTTCGTCCATGGGCAGCAGGCAACTGCCGTACCGCACCAACCCCGCTTTGTCACCCAAGGCTTCCCGCAGGGCGGTGCCCAAAGCAATGCCGATGTCCTCGATGGTGTGGTGGCAATCCACCTCCAAGTCTCCGTGGCAGTGGACCGTCAGGTCGAACAGACCGTGGCGGGCAAACCCGTCCAGCATGTGGTCAAAAAAGCCGATGCCGGTCTGCAAATCGGTTTTGCCGGTGCCATCCAGCGCCAGCGTCAGGGTGATCTGGGTTTCCCGGGTGTTGCGCGTTACCGTTGCCGTGCGTGCCATAGCGTGTGGCTCCTTTCCCGCCCCTAGGGCTGCAATATACCTAAAACTATAACACGCCCGCCGCGCACCGTCAACGTGTGGGAACGTTTCTTTACACGAAGGACTGCAATATTTGTAAAATTTATTTACGAAATCGCAACACATTTTCAGGTCCTGCGCGCTACAATAAAATCAAAACATGGGATCCTGCGCAGTTCCCCACACGTGGGTGCCGCCGCCCTCTGGCGCACAAAGCGGCAAAACGCGGGGGAACGGGCGCTTGTGTTTTGGTCTTTTTTGAAAGGACAACCGCAACATGGCAAAAATCATCGGAATCGATTTGGGAACCACCAATAGCTGCGCCGCAGTCATCGAGGGCGGCAAACCGGTAGTCATTCCCAATGCCGAGGGGCAGCGCACCACACCGTCGGTGGTGGCTTTCACCAAAGCGGGGGAGCGTCTGGTGGGGGAGGCTGCCAAACGGCAGGCTGTCACCAATGCGCCCCGCACCATCAGCAGCGTTAAGCGGCAGATGGGCAGTGAAACGCGCATCCCCATCGACGGAAAATGTTATGCCCCCCAGCAGATCAGCGCCCTGATTTTGCAAAAGATCAAGGCCGATGCCGAGGCGTATCTGGGGGAACCGGTCACCGAGGCGGTGATCACGGTGCCGGCCTACTTCAACGACGCCCAGCGGCAAGCCACCAAGGACGCCGGCCGGATCGCCGGGCTGGAAGTCAAACGAATCATCAACGAACCCACCGCCGCGGCGCTGGCCTACGGGCTGGACAATGGCCGGGCCCAGACCGTCATGGTCTACGATTTGGGGGGCGGTACCTTTGACGTGTCGCTGATCCAGATCGGGGACGGGGTGGTACAGGTACTGGCCACCTGCGGCGACAACTATCTGGGCGGCGACGACTTCGACGCCCGCATTGTGGATTGGCTGGCGGAAAACTTCCGCGCGGAACACGGCATCGACCTGTCCGGGGACCGGGTGGCCATGCAGCGTCTGCGGGAAGAAGCCGAAAAGGCGAAAAAAGAGCTGTCCGCCGCCACCCAGACCGACATCAATCTGCCCTTTTTGACAGTGGGGCCGCAGGGGCCTTTGCACTTGCAGGCCACGCTGACCCGCAGTAAGTTTGAGGAACTCTGCGCGGATCTCATCGAGCGCACGGCGCTGCCGGTGCGCAACGCCCTCAGCGACGCCCATCTGACCGCCAGTGACTTGGATCAGGTGCTGCTGGTGGGCGGTTCCACCCGTATCCCGGCGGTGCAGGCCAAAGTACAGCGGATGATCGGTCTGGAACCCTCCCGCTCGCTGAACCCCGACGAATGTGTGGCGCTGGGCGCTGCCGTGCAGGCGGGCCGGCTGGGCGGTCAGGCACTGGCCGGCGCGGGAGAGGACCTGCTTTTGATGGATGTCACCCCGCTGACCCTTTCTATCGAAACACTGGGCGGCGTGGCCACCCATCTCATCGAGCGCAACGCCACCATTCCCACCCGGTTCAGCAAGGTATTCACCACGGCGGCACCTTTCCAAAATACGGTGGAGATCAAGGTGCTGCAAGGCGAACGGGAGTTTGCCAAGGACAACAAACTGTTGGGCACCTTCACGCTGCGGGGCATCAAACGGGCGTGGGCCGGCGTGCCCAAGATCGAGGTCACCTTTGACATCGATGCCAACGGCATTGTGAAGGTCAGCGCCAAGGATCTGGATACCGGCAAACAGCAGGGCATCACCATCACCGGTTCCTCCAACCTCAGCGAGGAAGAGATCCAGCGTGCCATGCGGGAAGCGGCGGTTTTTGCCGGACAGGATAAGGAGCGCAAAGCCGCGCTGGAGGCCCTGAACGCGGCCGAGGCGGCGCTTTACCGGGTGAACACCGCGCTGGGCAGCAAAGCCGGCAAGGCGCTGGACCGGGAAACCAAGAACCGTATCAAGGAAGCCGAGCGGACGCTGGAGCGGATGACCCGCCACAAGAAGGCGGAAAAACTCACCCCGGTGGATGTGCAGGCCATCAACGACGCCCGGGAGGCTTTGGCGGCGGTGGCGACCCCGCTGGTCACCCAATGGGAGAGCGAACAATCCCAGCAAGCACAATAGAGCGGAAGGTTGGGCGCGGCAGCGCCGCTTTCCGGTGGGTAAGGCCCGGAACTCTTGTGGAGTTCCGGGCCTTTGTGCTATAATGGGCCCACATTTTTTACAAAAAGAGGCGCATGAAATTGTGAAAACAGCCAAGTATGCCTTTGCCTGTTCGCTGCCGGTGATGGCGGGGTATCTGGTGCTGGGGTTGGGGTTTGGCGTACTGTTGGCATCCAAGGGCTACGGCGTAGGCTGGGCTTTTGCCATGAGTACCCTGATCTATGCGGGCAGTATACAGTATGTGGCGGTGGACCTGTTGGCCGGCGGGGCTTCGCTGATCGCTGCGGCGCTGATGACCGTTACCGTCAACGCACGGCACCTGTTTTATGGGATCTCGATGGTGGAACGCTACCGCCATGTGGGGCCTGCCAAACCCTATATGATCTTTGCCCTGACCGATGAAACCTACTCGCTGGTTTGCAGCGGCACTGTGTCGGACGGGGTGGACCAGAAACGCTACTTCTTTTTGGTGTCCCTTTTTGACCATCTGTATTGGATTGCCGGCAGCGTGGCCGGGGCGCTGGTGGGCGGTGTGCTGCCCTTTGACAGCACCGGCATCGACTTTTCCATGACGGCCCTCTTTCTGGTGGTAATGACCGAACAATGGCGCACCACCAAAGACCATCGCCCTGCGCTGGTGGGGTTGGGGGTCTCGCTGGTTTGTCTGGTGGTGTTTGGCGCCGAGGATTTCCTCATCCCCGCCATGATCGGCATTACGCTGGCGCTGACTTTGCTGCGCAAAACCTTGCAGCCCCACGGAAAGGAGGCGTCCGCCGATGTTCGGGATTGATCTGCATGCCGCCGCTTTGGTGGCGGTTATCGCGGGGGTGACCATCCTGCTGCGGTTTGCCCCCTTTGTCATCTTTGGCGGCGGGCGGCCCACCCCGCGGTATGTGGTGTATCTGGCACAGGTGCTGCCCTGCGCTATCATGGCCATGCTGGTGGTCTACTGCCTGCGGGGCGCCGACCCGCTGGGGCCCACCCATGCCCTGCCGGAACTGCTGGCAGGCGCTGCGGTGGTGGGCTTGCAGCTTTGGCGAAAAAACACCTTGCTCAGCATTGCGGCGGGCACGGCGTTGTATATGGTTCTGGTACAGGTCGTTTTTGTGATATAAAGAAAAGAACGAGCCTTTTAAAAAATGGTTGCTTTATTTATACGGCTGCCAAAAAAGCAACATTTCACATTGACCTGTTTGACGACGTATTAGATAATAAGAGGTATATCAGAAAGACAATCTTACCCGGAATTGTACAAAGGAGCTTTTCATTATGAACATTCGAGGCTATGGAAAGAAAGCCCTGTCTTTGGCAGTGGCGGTAGCCATGGCGGCTTCGCTGTGTATGCCGGTTTGGGCAGAGGACGAGCTCTCGCTTCAAGCCCAGACGCCCGAAACCGCCTCCACAGCAGAAACTGCGCAGAGCGAAGAAACAACCGACGAAACGGACAGCGCCTTGGTGATGAGCCCGTCTGACGAGCGCGCCAACAGCACCACGGTGGAGGTAAGCAGCGATGAGGAATGGCAGGCTGCCATTGCCAACGCTGCCCCCGAGGTGGAAACCACGGTGGTGCTCACGCAAGACCTCGTGGTGAGCAAGTCCGTCACGGTCAACGCCGACCAGATTTTGGTGGTGGACTTTCAGGGCCACAGCATCACGGTCACGCCGGACTTTACCACCCGGATCTTTACCAACAACGGTAAGCTGACGCTGAAAGGCAACGGCACGGTGGATGTGGCTGCGGCCGATTCCACCGGATACGGTACGGTGAACAACTTCGGCACCCTGACAGTGGTGGACGGCACCTATTCCAATCTGAATGAGAATGCCAATGCCAGCAACTTCTATAACCGGAGCGGTGCCACCGCGACCTTTGAAAACCCCACAATTTTGAGCGCCTGCGGCAGCGTTGCCACGGCGGTCAATACGACCACCACCATCAACGGCGGTACCTACACCAGCAAGACCTACCCGACCATTGAAAACCGGGGCAATATGCTGATCACCGCCGGTAACTTTATCAATACCTCTTGCTCGGCTTGCAACGGCCCGAACAAATGGGGCTACACCGTGCGCAGCGGCGAAAGTGCCGAAGATGCCTACCTGAAGATCGAAGGTGCGGCGGCGGACAGTGTGCAGGTCGCCGGCGTGCAGGGCGGTCTGGCCGTCATCGGCGGCACCGCCGACATCTACAACGGCGTGTATAAGACGGAACCCTGCGCGATTCATGGCGGCAACAGCGCTTTCTATGCCGGCTACTTTACCGGTGAATCCTACAAGACTGCTACCAATATTTATGGCGGCACTTTCCAGTCCTGCAGCAAGACCGGCATTCTGGTGGGCAACGGCAACCCTGCCCCGGACAGCGGCGAAGGCAAGGAATCCACCGTCATGATTTTCGGCGGCAACTTTGCCGGCGGCGATGCGGCCAAGACCGCCATTACCGTCAACCAGACCCAGTATGCAGTAGGCGCTGCCAAGATTTACGGCGGCTATTTCACCTCTAAGCCCTCCGAAGAGTTTTTGGGTGAGAATCTAACCTATGTGGGCAGCGATCAGGCCGGCTACCTGTACATGGTAAGCGAGGCAGGCAAAAACCCGGCTGCCGTGGTAGAGCCCGCCGACTCTAAGACCGAGAATCTGGTGCCCGAAACCGCTCCTGAGGAAGACAAGGAGCTGGCGGCCGCGGTGGCGAAAAAACTGGATCAGCTCACGGTGGAACAGAAGGTTCTGGAGGCCGAAGCGGAGACGGTGGCCAACAAAAACGAGGTGACCACGACGGACGGCACCAAAGAGCTGGCAGAGGCCGGTGTAGATGTCGAGAATAAGACGGTCACCATTGTGGTGCAGCCTTATCTGGACATTCAGGTGCTGAATGCCACGGCGACCGCTACCGAGACCACCAAAAAGAACTTTGTGTTGGATGTAACCCCCATGTACCGCACGCTGGCCACTACCGCCGATAAGAACGACTTGGACAGCATGGTGGTGAAAGGGGAGGAAGACGGCAAAGAACCCAATACGGTGGTGATGGGTTTTGCCAAGAAACTGGAGATCACCCAGCCGGTGGAGATGGAAATTCAACTGCCCGACGGTTTCGCTACCGAGCAAACGCTGTTTGTCTTCCACCAAAAAGACGATGACCGTTCCTACTGCTATGAGGGCACGGTTTCCGGCAATGTGGTGACCTTCACCAACCCCAACGGCTTCAGTAAATTTACCTTCACCACCGACACCCGCAAGGCGGTGCTGGACGTGGACGGCACGCAGATCACCCTGACTGCCAACATGATCGGTCAGACCATCCCGGTCCCCGGTAAAGATGGCTATACCTTCCAAGGCGTGACGGTGGAAGGTGTGACCGGCTACACCGATACCTACCTGAAGCTGACCGATGAGCTGCTGACGGCATTGTCGGATGCCTACACCGCAGGCAACAATGCTCCCATCAAGGCCCATGCGACCTTTACGAAAAACTCTTCCGGCGGCAGCTCCGGCTCCAGCAGCTCCAGCAGCACCACCACGAACAACAACACCCCTGCAAACACCCAGTCTGGTCCCGAAATTGAGTACTACACCTGCCCGGCCTGCGGCTACCACAACTGGACCGCGACCGCCACGGGGTACAAGTGCGACCACTGCGGCTATGTAGAATCCACCAAGCAGTTGTCCAGCTACGGCAACGTGAAGGGTAGCTATGATCCCCAGAGCGCGGTCACACAGGCCAGCGCGACGGTGGCGCAGGGCGCTATCCCCCAGACCAGCGATGATATGCCGCTGGTAGGTCTGGCGGTTGTGGCCATTGTGGCGCTGCTGGGCTTGGGTGTCACGGTCGTGCTGAAAAAGCATCATAAGCAGTAAGACTTTTTAGGAAAACCCATCCATACAAGAAAAACAGCACCGCGCAAGCGGTGCTGTTTTTGTTTGGCCAGAAAACCGGAAGACGGGGGAAGTGCTGCAAAGATTTGCGAGGCGATTTTTTTCTTGACAAATAAGGCGCAGAAGAGGATAATGAAAACGGCGAACCAACATAAAGTGCCGTGCGTTGTAAATAAAAGAAAAAAGGAATATAAAAAAGAAGGAGTTGGCAAGATGAAATTGGCAGGACATGGCAAAAAGGTCCTCTCGTTGGTGCTGGCGGCGGCTATGACCGTCTCGCTGGGTACCACCGCGTTGGCCGACGATTCCACCCCGACGGCGGACAGCCAGACGGAAGTCCAGCAGGAGCAGACGGTGGAAGAAGTGCCGGAGCAGGTCCCCGCGGAGGAGGAAGCACAGGACGGGGAGGCGGTGTCTTCTTCGGCAGAAAAGCCCGTAGAAACGCCTTCGGTTTCGGAGGAAGAACCCGAAGAGGCAGAGACCGAACCCGAAGAGACGCTGCTGGAGGCAGAGCAGTTGGAAGCCGCGACTTTTGCAACCGGGGAAGAACCCGCTACCACCAAAGCGTATCCTTCCAGCCCGGTTCGGATCGGCGAACAGGAGTATGAATCCCTGAGTGCTGCGCTGAGTACGGTGGGGACGGAACCGGTAACGATCGATTTTACCGGCGATGTCTACGAAGAAGAACAGATCAAATTGGACGGCAATAAGACGGTGACCCTGAATTTGAATGGGTACACGCTGCATGCCACCCGCGGCGCAGGATCTGCCGGAACCGAAAGCAATGGCATGCAGCTACTTTCGGGCTGCACCGTCACGATCAACAACGGCACGCTGACCAGTGAGATTGCGTTGAATGGCTGGATGATCAAAAACTACTGTGATCTGACGCTGAACAACGTGGTGGTCGATGCAGGCAATTTTGTGGAAGGCGGCATCAATCACTGCGGCGCTGTGTTGACGCTGAACAACTGCACCATGACCAATAGTAAAGGCGGCAAGTACGCGGTGCAGTGCGGCAACTACCATACGGCCGATACCATTACGGTCATCAACGGCGGCAGCTATTCCGGTGTGGCCAACGAAACCGGCTATTGGAATTCCGACGACACCGGCGTCAAGAACAACATTAAGACGACGATCCGCAACGCGACCGTGGATAAGATCGGCACGGTTCCCTACGCGCCGTTCTATGACCAGTCTGTCATGACGGTGGAATCCACGGCAAAGGTCGGTTCGGTGGAAGGCTATACAGCCCGCGTGGAAACCGAAGGCGCGGTCCACTACTACGCCAGCGTCCATGCTGCGGTACAAGATGCCCCATCGGGCGCGGTCGTAAAACTGCAGCAGGATACAAAGGAAGATGTGGTCATCCCGGCGGACAAGACCCTTACGTTGGATCTGAATGGCCATACGCTGACCAATGTGAGCGGCCATACCATCACCAACAACGGCAGCCTGACCGTGATTGGCGAAGGCACGGTGGACAATATTACCCATAGCAAAGGTGCTTTCTACAACAATGTTGGGGCTACCGCTACGCTCAACGGCGGCACGTACATCCGCAGCAAAGAAAACGGCATTACGGCAGAAAACAATGGCGGCAACTCTTGGTATGCCATTAAAAACTTCGGCACCATGACCATCAACGAGGGCGTTGCCGTTCAATTTACCGGCGCCTACTCCAGCCTGATCGCCAACGGCTGGCAAAACTACAACGCGGCTGTAAGCGGCTCGGGCGAACCGAAACCCACGGAAGGCGTCACGGCAAAGCTGACCATTCAAGGCGGTACATTCAGCGGTGGTTTGAACACCATCAAGAACGATGATAACGGCGAGCTGATCATCACCGGCGGCACGTTTGAAAACGTCGAACAGTATGCGGTTATGAACTGGAACGTGGCCACCATCAGCGGCGGCACCTTCTCCATCAATGGCGGCAAGGGGTATGCCTGTGTTTGGACCGGTGCGGCAAACGACCAGATCGATCAGGGCAAACTGACCCTTACGGACGGCAAGTTCTCGGCGCCCAGCAGCGCTTCCTGCGTGCTGGCAAGCAATGAGGGCATCCCCTACACGGTGGCAGTGTCCGGCGGTTACTACACCAACCCGGTAAACAGTGAGTATATCGTCGAGGGCAAAGCCTGCAACCTGCTCAGCGAAAAATACGAGGGAGTTTACGGCTATCAGGTAGGGGAACAGGTGGACACCAAGGTGGACATTGACGTTTCTGTTGCAGAGCCTGCCGTTGATGAAAGTGGGAAAATTGAAGTCGACGACAATGTGACTAAAGAGGACGTCATCCATGCTGCCAAAAACATTGACGTCGCCCCGGAGTCTAAGGTCGACGTGATGATCGCGGCCAAGAATCAGGCTACCTTGGACGGCCACAAGCTGGATACCGACGAAACGCTGGAAAAGGCTAAAGAAGAGCTGGGAAAGAAAAATGTAGAGCTGGCGGGCGCCGAAGTAACCATCCTCGTGGAGCCCAAACTGAGCATCACGCCGAAATCCGGCGCGCTGAACAGCATGACCTTTGACATCGAGTTGGTCTACGACATCAAGGCAACCACCGATCCCGACAATCAGGTCCTGCCGGAGGAGGCAACGGGGAACCAGAAGGTCAACACGGTCTATCTGGCAGAAGACATCAAATTGCCGAATCCGCCGGCTATGAATATCACACTGGATGATGTTTCCGCTGCGAAGATTTCCAACGAGGATGGCGCATATGTCTTTGTGAAACATACGCATGAAGGCGCGGTTCATTACTATAAACCCTCTGAGGTTCAGAGCGGAACCGCCTATGTCAAGAGTGTGACTTTCCATAATCCCGACGGCTTCAGTGAGTTTACGCTTCTTCTCAACAAAGAGGAGGCACAAATTCAAATTAAAGATACCAATGTGCAAGCAACCTTGACGCTGGACTGTGTCAACAAGGCATTGCCTTCCTATGAGAAGCCCGGCTACACCTTCCAAGGGCTGCAGTTTGAGAATGTCCCCGACTTTACGGGTACTTACAGCGTTTTGAGTGAAGAGTTGCTGACTGCGCTTGCAAAGGCATACGGCGATGGCACGAAGGGACCTGTTATGGCAATCGCAGTATTCACGAAGAACGCTTCGGGCAGCGGCTCCGGCAGCTCCGGCAGCACCACCACGACGAACAACAATACCCCTGCGAATACCCAGTCTGGTCCCGAAATCGAGTACTACACCTGCCCGGCTTGCGGCTACCACAACTGGACCGCGACCGCCACGGGGTACAAGTGCGACCACTGCGGCTATGTAGAATCCACCAAGCAGTTGTCCAGCTACGGCAACGTGAAGGGTAGCTATGATCCCCAGAGCGCGGTCACACAGGCCAGCGCGACGGTGGCGCAGGGCGCTATCCCCCAGACCAGCGATGATATGCCGCTGGTAGGTCTGGCGGTTGTGGCCATTGCGGCCCTGCTGGGCTTGGGCGTCACGGTCGTGATGAAGAAGCGCAACATGCAGTAAAAATATCCTAAAGGAATTATGCCCGTTTTGGCATAAGAAAAACACCCCGGCACCGCGCAAGCGGTGCCGGGGATGTTTTGTTTGTATGGTACGCAAAGAAAAGTTGGAATCAGCCGATTTTTGAAAGTTCAAGAAATCCGCCTGTCAGCGATTTTCCAGTGTGACGTAGGCCTGCGGCTGCCCGACGTACTTGTAGGCCGGACGGATGATCCGGTTGGCAAACTCTACTTCCTCTACCCGATGGGCACACCAACCCGGCACACGGGCAATGGCGAACAGCGGCGTGTACAAATCTTCGCTGATGCCCAGCATCCGGTAGATCAGCCCGCTGAACAGGTCCACGTTGGCACAAACCTTTTTGGGGCCGTGCTTCTCCTCGGCAAAGACCTGCGGGGCCAACCGCTCAATGCTGCACAGCATCTCAAATTCCTCATCGTAGCCCTTCTCATAGGCCATACGGCGGGCGTGGTTCTTCAAAATCTGGGCACGGGGATCGCTGACGGTGTATACCGCATGGCCCATGCCGTAGATCAGGCCGCTGCCGTCGCCGGCTTCTTTGCGGATGATTTTGCGCAAAAACTCTCGCACTTCATCGTCGGAGGCCGGATTCTCCACATTTTCCAGAATGTAGTCCAACTGGTGCATGACCTTCAGGTTGGCGCCGCCGTGCTTGGGGCCTTTCAAGGCGCCGATGGCCGCCGAGATGGAGGCATAGGTATCGGTGCCGGAGCTGGACAGCACACGGCAGGTGAAGGTGGAACAGTTGCCGCCGCCGTGGTCGGCATGGACCATCAGGCAGAGGTCCAGCAGCCGGGCTTCCTCGTGGGTGAACTTCTGGTCAGCGCGGTAGGTGCTCAAAATGTGCTCCGCCGTGCTCTGGCCCTCGGTAGGCAGGTGGAAATACATGCTGGACCGGTCATAGACCCGGCGCTTGATCTGGTAAGCGTTGACCATCATGGTGGGCAGCTCGGCAATGAGGTTGATGCTCTGCCGCAGAATGTTGGGCAGGCTCAGGTCCTCGGCATGTTCGTCGTAGCTGTACATGGCCAATACGCTGCGGGCCATTTTATTCATCAGATTGGGGGAGGGGGAATTGAGGATCATGTCGTCGGCAAAGCCCCGGGGTAGTTCCCGATGATGCTCCAGCAATTTGCAGAACTTGGCGTGCTGCTCCTTGTTGGGCAGCGAGCCGAACAGCAGCAGCCAGACGACTTCCTCAAACAAAAAGCGGTCATGGTTGTCCGCTTCAGCAGCCAGCGTGTCGATGTCAATGCCGCGGTAGACCAGCCGGCCGGGGATGGGGACAACGGTACCGTCGTCGGTTTTGTCATAGCCGATGACATTGGATACGTTGGTAATGCCGGCCAAAACACCGGTGCCGTCCAAATTTCGCAGGCCCCGCTTGACACCCATCTGGTCAGCCAGATGGGGATCCAGGTGAGCGTTATGCTCCAGATACTCATGGCAAAGCAGGTCCAGTTCATCCGGTTCCAGCGCCGGAACATCCGGGTAATACATCGGCAAGCCCCTCTTTCTGTATGCATATTTATTCGTTCCCCGGGGGCGGCCCCGCGGGGGGTGGATTACTATAATTTTATAATGTCGGCCACCATTCGTCAAGAAAAACTTAAAATTTTGACAGAATAGCCAAGCGGACACTTTATTTTATTAAGCTGATGGTCGCTTTACACGGTTTTGCATAAAAAACCGCGTTGACAACCCTGTGCAAAGCGGGTATAGTGTAGTAAGAATGTTTTAAAAAAGGAAATGCAGAGGGCCGAACCGACTGTCTCCGGAAGGTATTTTTATGCCCGATTTTCGGCGGCTTGCCCCTGCATCCATCCTAGAACGGATCGAAATGGAGGGACCCCCACGATGAAACTGCATCCCCAAGGCATCTACCTTGTCAACGGTACGCTGCAGGCTGACGCCCCGGCGGGCGTAACGCAGGCCGACGCACGCCGCGGCACCATTGCGTACTCCATTCTGGAAGCGCACAACACCAGCGGCGACATGGACAACCTGCGCATGAAGTTTGATTCCATGACCAGCCACGACATCACCTACGTCGGCATCATCCAGACGGCCCGGGCCTCCGGTATGGAGAAATTCCCCCTGCCCTACGTGATGACCAACTGCCACAACAGCCTTTGCGCCGTGGGCGGCACCATCAACGAGGACGACCACCAGTTTGCCCTGTCGGCAGCCCACAAGTACGGAGGCATCTATGTTCCGCCGAACATGGCGGTCATCCACAGCTATAACCGGGAGATGATGTCGGGCTGCGGCCGGATGATTCTGGGCTCCGACTCCCACACCCGCTACGGTGCACTGGGCACCATGGCGGTGGGCGAAGGCGGCGGCGAGCTGGCTAAGCAGTTGGTGGGCCGCACCTACGATATGGCCTATCCCGGGGTGGTAGCTATCTATCTGACCGGCAAACCCAACCCCGGCGTGGGTCCCCACGACGTGGCGCTGGCGCTGGTGGGCGCCACCTACGCCAATGGCTATGTGAAAAACAAAGTCATGGAGTTCATCGGCCCCGGTGTGGCCAATCTCTCGGCAGACTACCGCAACGGCATCGATGTCATGACCACCGAAACCACCTGCTGGTCCTCCATCTGGCAGACCGACGGCGTTACCCAGCAGTATTTTGCCGAACACGGCCGTCCCGACGCCTACAAGGAACTGAAACCCGCCGCGGTGGCCTACTACGACGGCTGCATTGAGCTGGATCTGTCTACCGTGGAATGTATGATCGCGCTGCCCATGCACCCCAGCTACGCCTATCCCATCCGGGAACTGAAGGCCAATGCCAAGGAAATCCTCTACGCGGCGCAGGAGCAGGCCAACAAACAGTTGGGCGGCAAAGTCCAGATGGATCTGGTCAGCAAGATCCAGCCCGACGGCCGCATCTATGTGGAGCAGGGTGTGGTGGCCGGCTGCTCCGGCGGCACCTACGAGAATATCTGCGCGGTGGCCGAGATCCTGCGGGGCAAAAACTGCGGCAACGGGGCGTTCAAATTCAGCGTCTACCCCGACAGCATGCCTACCTATCTGGAACTGGTCAAGAACGGCGCCGTGGCGGACATCGTTTCGGCGGGCGGCATCTTCCGGGAGTGCTTCTGCGGCCCCTGCTTCGGCGCCGGCGATACCCCGGCCAACGGCGAGTTCAGCATCCGCCACACCACCCGCAACTTCCCCAACCGGGAAGGCTCCAAGCCCGGCGAG
>NZ_CALADU010000022.1 GCF_937890665.1 uncultured Subdoligranulum sp. | reverse complement strand
GGCTGGAGGCGCCAACATTTTACCCGCTCGGGTTTTCACCTCTGCAAAGACCAGAGTTCCCTCTTTATAAAGAATCAGGTCTAGTTCCCCCATACGCGTGCGATAATTATGATTGAGCAAAAGGTAGCCACGTTGCCGATAATACTTAGCGGCAATCGCTTCCCCCTGTTGCCCCAAATCACTTTCCATGCCAATACCCCTGTTTTTTCAAAAAGCTGCGCCGGTAAAAGGGTTGGATCCCATATTGCTCAATCAACTGGTAATGCAGAGCCGTTGGATATCCCTTATGTTTTGCCAACTGATATTGCGGATATTGCCGGTCCAGTTCCAACATATACCGGTCTCGGCTCACTTTGGCTAAAATAGACGCTGCGGCAATACTGGCGCTGGTAGCGTCCCCCTTTACCACTGCCTGCGCCGGAACGGGAAGGTTCGGCGGACAGCGATTGCCGTCAATCAAGGCGTACTCTGGATGAACGGTAAGGCCGGTTACAGCCTGTGTCATCCCATCCATTGTGGCCCACAGGATGTTCCGTTCATCGATCTCTTGCGGAGAGATGAATACCACTTTATAAGCTATTGCACGTTGAATGATTTCCTCGAAAAGAGCTTCCCTACGTTTTTCCGTCAACTTTTTAGAATCATTAATGCCTTCTATGGGATCATCGGGATTCAAAATAACCGCTGCACAGCATACCGGACCGCACAAAGGACCTCGGCCCGCTTCATCCACGCCACAGATACAACCCAACGCCGCACGCTTTTCAGCATCAAAAGAGTACAGGGCCGCATTATTGCTCGTCGATTTCGATCTCCTCGGCATTAGCCGTTTCCTCCTGCTCTTCTGCACGTTTTGGTGGCCGTTCCAAAGAAAGACGCCCCCATTTACTGGCCCGGAATTCGCCCACCAACATTTTGGCCGCCCGCTCGGTATCCACCTCGCCACCAGAAATCAACATGCCGCGTTTAGCACCGATTGCCTGCAAAAGATCATAGGGTTCCAAGGCAAGCGTACTTTCTTCCAGCTTGTAACGCGCCAAAAGTTGCTGCGGATAGATTTTACGAACACTGGACAACAATCCGCAAGCCAACTCTTCAATATCCAGAATATCGTCCCGGATCGAGCCGATAAAGGCCAGATTGGATGCCGTCTCCAGCGAATCGAACTTTTTCCAAAGTACGCCCGGCATATCCATTAAATCAAAGTTGTCTACCGAGATCCACTGCTTGCCCCGAGTCACACCGGGCTTATTGGCAGCTTTCGCGCGTGTGCTCCCCGCAAAAGAATTGATAAAAGTCGACTTACCTACATTGGGAATGCCAACCACCATCACACGAATTGCCGCACCGACCATGCCACGATTTCTGCGACGCTCCATCAGCGCCGAAAGCTCCTTTTTGATGGGGCCTTTGGTAGCTGTGGCACGCCCCTTCTGTTTGGAGTCCATCGCCAAACAGCCCGCCCCAGCACTCTTAAAATACGTCAACCACTGTTTCGTAATTTCCGGATCGGCAAGGTCTGACTTATTCAAAATATAAAGATGCGGTTTTCCCGCCGTGATCCGCTCGATCTCCGGATTCAAACTGGAAAGTGGAATTCTGGCGTCCAAGATTTGCAAGACACAATCCACATTGCGGATTTCCTTTTCCATCATCCGCAACGTCTTGGTCATATGCCCCGGGAACCATTGGATCTGGCGGCTATTGATAATATCGTTTTGACTCATTCTATAGCTCCCATCTCTTGAATTGGCAAAACGCGCCACACGACAACACCCATAACATCCCGGACATCCACACAGCCAATCTCTCGATCACGACTATCCATAGAATGATTGCGGTTGTCCCCCATGATGAAGAGACAATCATCCGGCACAGTAATGGGAAAGTTTACACTTTCATAAGTCCACGTCGGCTCTGCAATATTCGGTTCGGAAAGGGCTTGGCCATTTCGGTATACAATCCCCGCCTCAAAATCAATATCAATCACATCGCCAGCTTTACCGATCACACGTTTCACCAGCGGCTTCCCATAGGGGATATAACCGTCAATTACTACGACATCTCCGTAATCAGGCTGCAAAAACGTCGCAATAATCACGCGGTCGCCACTTTGCAGGGTTGGGTTCATCGAAGTACCGTCCACCTGTACAACGCGAACGACAAAAGTAAACAGTAAGGCGATAACAGCCACAGTCACCGTAAGTGCGTCATACCATTCCAGCACGCGACGATTATATTGGTATCGCTCTTTGAACTGCTGTGTCATCTTTCCCTCCCGCCAAAAAATATACGAAAAAAGGGAGAACGCCAACCGTCCTCCCCTTTTCTCAGTATGCTCAGATACGTGCCTTAACCTTAGCCGCCTTGCCGGTACGCTCACGCAGATAGAAGAGCTTCGCACGACGAACCTTGCCGCGGCGAACCACTTCAACCTTCTCGACGAACGGGCTGTTGACGGGGAACACGCGCTCCACGCCGACGCCGTAAGAAGTACGGCGAACGGTGAAGGTTTCCGCAATACCGCCATGCTTCTTCGCGATGACGGTGCCCTCAAAAGCCTGAATACGCTCTTTGTCGCCTTCCTTGATGCGGACGGAAACGCGAACCGTATCGCCGACTTCGAACTGGGGCTTGTTCTCCTTGATCATACCCTCGGTAAAATGCTTCAGTGCGTCCATGGTATAAATTCCTCCATTTGTATCGACGTTCATACCCGACTACTCGGCAGAGGACCGCCTGTTTAATGATGTGTCATTATCCTGCCGGTGGCCCGGCAGCACTAACGCTTTAGTATTATAGCATCCCAGACTATATTTGGCAAGTCTTTTTTCACAAAAACGCGATAAAATTTTCAGTAACCTTGCCAGACCCTCGCGCCAAAAAAGCCGCGCCCATTCGGTACGCGGCCTCATTATATCTTATCGATTAGATGGAGATTGCATTGGCGATGTCGATCATTTCGCGATCAATCGTCTTGTGCATAGAAAGCGCAACGTTTACATCGTAGTCCACGATCTTGTCGCCAGAAACGGCAACCACGCGGTTATAAATTCCCTTATCCAAGAGATCAACAGCATGGTAACCCATCAAAGACGCATTGACGCGATCCCGCACCGTGGGAGAACCACCACGCTGGATATGCCCCAACACCGTAGCACGAGAATCGACACCCGTTGCTGCTTGAATCTGGTTGGCCAGCTCCTGCGCACCGATGACACCTTCCGACACGATGATGATGAAGTGTTTTTTGCCCGTGACTTGCGTCTGACGCATACGCTGCAAAATATCCCGCTCGAAATCAAACGGAATCTCGGGCAGAAGCACCGCCAACGCACCCGTAGCAATGCCGACATTCAGAGCGATATAGCCGGCATGATGGCCCATAACCTCTACCACGCTGCAACGGTCATGACTCTGGGTAGTATCCCGCAGTTTATCGATGGCTTCCACGGCAGTGTTCATTGCCGTATCGTAGCCAATGGTATATTCACTGCAAGCAATATCGTTGTCGATGGTACCCGGCAAACCGACACAGGGAATTCCCTGATTGGCCAGCGCACGAGCGCCCATAAAAGAGCCGTCACCGCCGATAACGACCAGTGCATCAATACCGAGCTCTTTGCAGCGAGCCAAGCCCTTGGCCTGCCCTTCCTGCGTTTTAAACTCCAAGCAACGGGCTGTATACAAAATCGTACCGCCGCGATGGATAATCTCAGACACGCTGCGGACATTCATTTCATAGCATTCACCATTAATCAGGCCATTGTAACCGCGCTGAATGCCCATCATGCGGTATCCTTTGCTGATGCCCGCACGCACAATCGCACGAACGGCAGCATTCATGCCGGGGGCATCACCACCGCTGGTCAGAACACCGATTGTTTTGATTTCCTTAGCCATAAAGCAGCTCCTCCTATTTGGGAACATAGCGTTACTTACAATAATTTTTTAACAATCTAGAACAACCTCATTATACCACAACTGTGGCGTATCGATTATGGACAATTCGCGCAAAACTCATGGATTTATTTTGCATACTGCGCGGTTGTCTGCACATTTACATGCTCCGGGCCCAAAATTCTAACCAGTTCTGCCCGCAAAAGTGGGTCGTCCTTCACCGCCATATGTCTAGCCAGTGCTTTTTGCCCGGTATCTGCAAAGCGGAAGTAGACTTTTACCGTCCCACCGTCAAAGATGTTGCATAACAGGTTTTCGACCTTGCGCATTTGCGGACAATCCCGTGAAGGCACCGTTAAGAAGTATCCGCTTGCCCCCTCTGCACGCTTTTCTCGCTGTACGCGGTCCACGCGGTTCAGCCCAAAACTCTTTGTCGGATCGTAGCTTTCAATGGGCTGTATTCCTTCTACAATCAACCGTGCCGCCTCATCTTCCTTGACTGACACACGGCCGTTCGCCACAATGACGGCGTTGTCCTGCAAAGCCGCACGGCATTCTGCCAACACGCGGGGAAATACTAGCAATTCCATTGTACCTGTCAAATCTTCAATCGTTGTGAAGGCCATCAACGTATTGGATTTTGTTGTCATCACTTTGTTTTTGACAACGGTACACAGAATCGTAACGTTCTGGTTATCAAACTGTTTGGCATCTTCCCCCAGCAGTTGTGCAATCGTGCAAGTCGAAATCTTGGCAATCTGCTCGCGGTATGCGTCCAAGGGATGTCCAGACAGATATAGCCCAGACACTTCTTTTTCCATTTTGAGCAGATCGGCCGCCGGATATTCCGACATATTGGGCACTTTATAATCGTTGCTCGCCTGCGTTTCGGTTCCGCCGCCCATCATGCCGAACAGATCCATCTGTCCTTCCAGATTTTGACGTACGTCGGTTTCAACGCTCTTCAAAATGCCTTCTACGCATTCCAGCATCCCCCGTCGAGAGGGTTCCAACGTGTCAAACGCACCGCACTTGATCAGATTTTCCAGTGCACGGCGGTTTAGTTCGTTGCCATACATCCGTTTGCAGAAATCATAAAGTCCCCGATAGGGCCGCTCTTCTCGTTCCTTTACGACCGAGTCGATCAGATTGCGCCCCACACTCTTCACCGCATTCAGGCCAAAACGAATACAATCTCCATCCGCCGTAAACCCCCCGCGGGAAACATTGATGTCCGGCTGCAACACCTTGATGCCCAGCCGCTGGCATTCCGTGGTATATTCGATTACCTTAGAGGTATTGTCCAGCACACTGGTCAGCAAGGCCGCCATGAACTCATGGGGGTAATGGCATTTCAAGTAGGCGGTCTGAAAGGCCACGTAGGCGTAGCAAGCTGCGTGAGATTTATTAAACGCATAAGAAGCAAAACTGCTCATATCGTCATAAATCTCATTCGCCACAGCCTCCGGAACACCATTTTTCACACAGCCGGGGCACTCTTTACCCGGCTCTGTGCAACCATGCACAAAGTGCTCCCGTTCCGCCTCCATGACCTTATGCTTTTTCTTACTCATGGCGCGGCGAATATTATCAGCCTGCCCAAAGCTAAATCCCGCCAACTCCCGGAAGATTTGCATGACCTGTTCCTGATACACGATACATCCATTGGTAACGTCCAGAATATGGGCAAGCTGCGGTGTTTTGTAGCTGATTTTTTCCGGTTCTCGCCGATTGCGCAGATAGGTGGGGATAGAATCCATCGGCCCGGGGCGATACAGCGAAATCAGGGCGATAATGTCTTCCAAGTTCTTAGGGCGCATGCTGACCAGCACCTGCGTCATCCCCGTTGATTCAAGCTGGAAGACACCTTCCGTTTCTCCCCGTGCCAACATAGCATAGGTTTCCGGATCATCATAGCTGATATCGGCCATACGGAAATCCGGCACTTTGCGGCGCACTTCCGTTTCCGTATCATGAATCACCGTCAGCGTGCGCAGGCCCAAAAAGTCCATCTTCAAAAGGCCCAGCCGTTCGATCTCCACCATGTTGAACTGGGTAACCGGCAAACCGTCATTGGTAGCCAGTGGCACATACTCGGTGGCAGGTTCTCGCGTAATAACGACGCCCGCTGCATGGGTCGAGGCATGCCGCGGCATACCTTCCACTTTCAAAGAGGTGTCGATCAGTTCGTGAACGCGCGGGTCCGCCTCGTACATTGCCTTTAAATCGGGGCTTACATCCAACGCCTTTTGAAGCGTCATCTTTAATTCCATAGGGATCAGTTTGGCGACCTTGTCCACATCCTGATACGGCATGCCCATCACGCGTCCAACGTCCCGCACCGCGGCCCGCGCCGCCATCGTACCAAAGGTAACGATCTGCGCTACATGATCTCGTCCGTATTTTTCATTCACATAGTCAATGACTTCTTGACGACGCTCGTAGCAGAAATCCACGTCGAAGTCCGGCATCGAAACGCGTTCGGGATTCAGAAAGCGTTCGAAGATCAGATTGTACCGAATTGGATCAATGTCGGTAATTCCTACGCAGTACGCCGCCAAACTGCCTGCACCGGAACCTCGTCCGGGCCCCACCGGAATGTCTCGGCTCTTGGCGTAGTTGATAAAGTCATAAACAATCAGGTAGTAGTTGGTATACCCCATCGTTTTGACTACATTGATCTCGTGGGATAAACGTTCTCGCAAGGCATCGGTAACCTTGCCCGGATAGCGCCGTTCCAATCCTTCCCAGCATAGCTTTTCGAAATATTCTTGATTCTCCATGCCATCCGGCGCACGGAAGTACGGCAATTTTGTTTCGCCAAAGGTAAACTCAAAGCTGCACTGATCTGCAATCTTATTGGTGTTCTCGCAGGCCTCCGGCACCATGGAAAAGAGATCGTACATTTCCTCGGCGCTTTTCAGATAGAACTCGTCGGTCTGAAACTCCATACGATCCGCGTCAGCAATGGTCTTACCGGTCTGGATACACAGCAAAATGCTCTGCATTTTTGCGTCTTCTTTGGTGATATAGTGGGCATCATTGGTAGCCACCATGGGAATTCCCGTTTCCCGGGAAAGACGAATGAGCTGCGGCAACACCACTTGATCTTCTTCCAGACCATGGTCTTGCAGCTCGATATAATAGTTTCCTTCTCCAAAAAGGTCCTGATAATACAAGGCCGTACGCTTTGCTCGTTCGTAGTCCCCCGCTAAAATCGCTTTGGGGATTTCTCCCGCCAAACACGCCGACAGACAAATCAGCCCCTCGTGGTGTTGTTCCAGCAGGTCTTTATCGATACGCGGTTTGGAATAAAACCCTTCCACGAAACCGGCAGACACCAATTTGATTAGATTCTTATACCCAACTTCATTTTTGCAGAGTAAAATCAAATGGCTATTACCATCGATGCGATTCACCTTATCGAACCGGGTACGCGTCGCCACGTACACCTCACAACCGATGATCGGCTTGATTCCCGCGGCTTTGGCTGCATCAAAAAAGGCCACGCATCCATACATCACACCGTGGTCTGTGATGGCGCAAGCTGTTTGCCCCCTCGCTTTCAGATGATCAAACATCCGATCGATGCGGCAAGCACCATCCAGCAAACTGTATTCGGTATGCACATGCAGATGGGTAAATTGTCTTTGTGTTACTTCAGACATGGTTTGGTTCCTTTTCTTGGGTAGATGAATCCGACAAACGCTGCGCCGCCTCTTGAATTCGCTTTAACCGGTGAGAGAGCCCGGCCTTACTAACTGGCGGATCCAACTTTTGTGCCAGCTTAGCCAATGGCAGATCCGGGTACTGCATACGCAGGCGTGCGGTCTGGCGTAGCGGTTCAGGAAGCGTCGCCAGCGCCCCCGCTTCTTGTAAACGCTCGATGGCCATCTGAACCTGTACTGCTGCCTGCACGCTCTTTCCCAAATTGGCGGTCTCGCAGTTTGAAAGGCGATTGGTCTTGTTCCGCATCTCATTGTACATGCGCTGGTCCATGATCCGCATGGCAGCGCCCCCCGCTCCCATAAAGGTCAGCAGATCCTCTATGTGATCTGCTGCCTTGATGTAAACAGTATTAGCACCCTTACGCAGTGCGCGATGTGGATGGAAATCATGCTCGGCCAACATGGCCTCCAACTGCTGGGACAGATAATGCCTTGTAGACAAAAATTCCAGATTATAGCTCTTTTCCGGGTCCGTCATTGTTCCGCAACAAAGAAATGCAGTTGCAATGAAGGTCTGTACACATTTTTGGCACTTAAAGTGCTCTGGTCGGATCCGCAGTGTCGGTTCCTTGCCGGTATGACCAAATAAGGCAAGCAGCTTTTCGATTTCTATGGGATCTTTCACGCTAAACTCATACACCGAACCGGTAGGGCGCTCTTTACGCAAAATCGTTCCCTCTACCCCACATCGGCGATAGCTTTTTTGCGCGAAGGAGGCCACTCCCTCGTTCTCGGTCTGCAACACAACCCCGCGATCATCAAAATATTTACCAAAACAGGCCACCGCATAGGCGGCGGCCAAATTACAGCAAGGTTTTGTGATCCTGTGACGCAGGATCTCATTTTTTACCTCTTGTGAAAAACTCAAATGCTTGTTCCTCCCTGCTAAGGGTAAGCCATATCACAGTGTGCGCTTTGCATCTCGGTGCTGTACACTGGGGGCATAGCCAAGTTTCTGGCAAAATTCGCCAATTTTGCGCGCAAATGTGATAGAGCGATGTTTGCCGCCTGTACACCCAACAGCGATCATCAACTGGCTTTTTCCTTCTTTCACGTAAAGAGGCAAGGCGTATTCCAGCATGCTTTCATAGCGGCGCAACAACTCCTGTGATTCCGGTGCCGCCATAACATAATCGACCACTGGCTGGTCCATGCCAGTCAAGTTTTTCAGCTCCGGCACGTAAAAAGGATTGGGCAAACAGCGCACATCTAAAACTAGATCAGCTTCTTGCGGCAGTCCATATTTGAAGCCAAACGATACGATGGTCAAGGCCATCGGGCTTTTCCCCTTATCCAAGAACAGACCGCAAACACGTTCTTTGTTTTGGGCCGCACTTAGCAAAGAGGTATCAATCACATATTTGGCACGGCTGCGCAAAGGCTGCAGCAGCTTGCGTTCCCGCTCGATTGCCTCTGTAATCGGGACGTGGTCCGTCACGGTAATGGGATGCTGTCGCCGGGTTTCTTTATAGCGGCGCTGGATGGTATTGCTATTGGCATCCAAAAACAGAATCTCGTATTGGATCTTCTTGGCATCCAAATCTGCCAACGCTTGCTCCAACTGATCGCTGTTGCGCACGCCTCGCACATCCATCACAACGGCCACACGGCTCAACTGGTTTTCACCTTGCAGCGCAAAGTCTACAATACGCGGAAGCAACGCCACCGGAATATTATCGATGCAAAAAAAGCCGATATCCTCCAGTGCATTCACCGCCATGGATTTTCCTGCGCCTGAAAGCCCTGTGACAATCAAAAAATTCATTTCTGCCCACCGCCTTTATTTCACGACCCGAATTTCCCGTTCCAGCACAAAACCGGTCTTTTCCAGAACGACACGCTTTACCTCTTCTGTCAGCGCTACTACATCCGCACACGTTGCGCCCCCTTTATTGATGACAAAACCGCAGTGTTTTTCACTGATTTGTGCGCCACCTACCGTAAAGCCACGCAAACCGCACTCCTCGATCAACCGTCCGGCAAACGCTCCCTGTGGACGTTTAAACGTACTTCCTGCACTGGGCCATTCCAAGGGTTGCTTTTCTTTGCGCCGCTTGAGATGCTCCTGCATCTGCCCCAGAATGGCATCTGCATTCCCCGGATGCAAACCGAACTTTGCGGACAAAATACACCAATCCGGATGCTTTTCAAAAATGCTGGTGCGATATCCCATCTGTAGCTCTGAAACCGGTAACGTACAGACTTCCAGCTCGTCGTCCAGATACGTCACCTCGGTAACAACGTCTTTTAATTCGCCCCCATAGGCCCCGGCATTCATATACACCGCACCGCCTACCGTTCCCGGAATACCGCAAGCGAATTCCAGCCCCGTCAGGCTATGCTGCTGCGCCACCGCGCATAGGTGTCCCAGCGTAAAACCGGCCCTTGCCACGATGACATGTTCTCGAACTTCCGGCGTACCGGACAAGCCGCGCAAATCCACCACGGCACCATCGAATCCTTCGTCCGAAAACAGTGTATTTGACCCATTGCCCAGCAGATAAACGCGGACGCCATTTCTTTTGCAGCAAGATAGGCTGCGGCGCAACTGCTCCACATCAGAAGGTGTAAGCCAAAAAGTAGCAGGCCCACCAATCCGAAAGGTCGTGTGTTCTGCCAACGGCTCCTGCTCGGTAAACGGCAGATTTTCTTCCTGAAGTTCCCGCCGAATTGCCATTTTCAGTTGCTCGTGCATGTTTCCTCCCCAAAAACAAACGCTGCCATCCTCACCGTCAGATGGAAGTTTCCAGCGCCGCAGCACCAATTACGCCTGCATCATTGCGCAACTCACAGGCACGAATTTCCGGCACTTTCCCACCGGTAATATCGTGCGTTTCCTTTTCCACATAGGCGCGCACCGGTCCCAACAAGACTTCTCCCTGATTGGAAACACCGCCGCCAATGCAGATGACCTCCGGCTCAAAGGTGTTGACCACGTTGGCAATACCGCAACCCACGTATTCCATCCAATTTTCGACTACCTGTTTAGCCAGCGCATCACCTTGCGCCATCGCATCAAAGGACGTCTTTGCATTCACATGGTCCAGATCTTTGACCAACTTCCACATCAGCGTGTCGCTGTGTTCCTGCATAGCCGCCTTGGTGTCTTCCGTTAAAGCCCGCGCCGAGGCATACCGTTCCCAGCATCCGCAGCGTCCGCAGTTGCATTTGCGTCCGCCCTTAACAATCACCGTATGGCCCATCTCGCCGGCAGCAAAATTGAAGCCGCGGACAATCTTGCCATTCAGGATGATTCCGCTGCCGATACCGGTGCCGAGAGTAATTACCACGGCATCTTTGTAGCCTTTGGCACCACCAGCAATATACTCACCAAACGCTGCTGCATTGGCATCGTTTTCTACATACACTTTGCAGCCCAGCAGCTTTTCCATATCGGGGCCAAGGTTCCAGTCGTAATAGCCGAAGTTGGTATTGTATCCCACAAAACCCGTAGTAAAGTTCACACTGCCGGGCGTGCCGATTCCCACATATTTTACGTCGGAGAAGGCCACATGGTTCTCATTGGCCACCGCATGGCAAAGGTCCGCGAGAGCCTGCTCCAGATCCGCAGCCGGTCGCGGCAGCCGCGTCGCCCAAGTAATTTTCCCAACAATCTCGTAGTTTTCATCCACAAGACCCGCGGTCATCGTGGTGCCGCCCAAATCAATTCCAATCGTGTACTGGCTCATAGTAGAATACCTCCAATCTCTTTTGCACAGCGCCGTCCGTGCAGTTCCAATTCCTTCACCAAATTTTCCCGCGTTGCATTCACGATCAAATCCTGCGGGAAAGAAAGCTCTTCCAGCATAGCATAGAGCGGCGGCAAAGCCGTCTGCAAACGCCATGCGCTATGGGCATCGCTGTCCACCGCAATATGGCATCCGTTCTCCATGCATGCCGTCAGCAGCTTTTTCATGTTGGGAATGCCGTCTTTGCGAACGGAAAACGACCCAGCATTCAACTCCACAACCTTGTGATTTTTCGCAAAAGCTTTGGTCACAAGATCATAATCATAGCGGTAGTTTTCCTGTTCAGAGTGTCCGATGCAGTCCACATAAGGATTTTCTGCGATTGCCAGCCAAATTCGATTGGCTTCTTTCTCCGTTAACAATCCGGGTACACAGGGACTGTGAATGGAGGCCACCACCCAATCCAGACCTGCCAGATGGCCCTGCGGTAAGTCAAGTCCACCTTTGGTATCCATTACATTGGTTTCCGCGCCATACAGCATCACCACGTCATCCAAAACACGTGGCAAAGCGTTACCATTGGCAAAATGCCAAATATGCGGCGCATCCGGCATAGCCGGTGCATGATCCGTAATGGCCAGCGCGCAATATCCGGCAGCCTTCGCGGCGGCTGCCATTTCATTCATTGTTTGAAAGGCATGGGTCGCACACAAAGTGTGCGCATGTAGATCTGCAATCATCTGCATTGCTGTGGTTTCTCTCTTTTCTTTAATTCAAATTTGGGATTACAGCGAAATATCATCCTGCAGTCCCAGCTGTGCCAACAGCTCTTTCGCCGCGTTGTAGCCCATTTCTTTGGTTCGGTTGTTGATGGCTGCCGTTTCCAAAATTACCGCCAGATTTCGTCCCGGCATCACAGGAATCAGCATACTGGGTACCTGAACCCCCAAAATGTCATAATATTGGGTATCCAGACCTGTTCGGTCATAGTTTTTGGTGCGATCCCACGGTTCAAGTTGCACAACCATTTCAACTTCGACACTGCTCCGCACGGAACCAATACCAAAAACGTGTGCCACATTGATGATGCCAATGCCTCGCAATTCGATGAAATGACGAATATTGGCCGGAGCCGTTCCTAAAATACTGCGGTAAGAAACGCGGCGCAACTCCACCGCATCGTCTGCAATCAAGCGATGTCCGCGCTTAACCAGCTCGATAGCCGTTTCGCTTTTTCCCACGCCGGAATCGCCCAAAATTAGGATACCCTCGCCGTACACCTCCACCAGCACGCCATGGCGCGTAATACGTGGCGCCAATTCCGTGTTAAGGGTGGTAATCAGAAGCCCCATCAAGGCAGAGGTCATCTCTGTCGACATTAAGATCGGCACAGAATACAGCTTAGCATACTGCATCATTTCCGAGAGCGGTGACATGTTTCGCGTCAAAATCACGGCCGGCGGCTGAAAGGAGAAGAGCTTTTCCAAACGCATATTCCGCAGCGAGCTGGATAGCTCTTCCAGATAGGACATCTCGGTGAGGCCAATAATCTGTACGCGGGTATTATCGAAATTTTCATAATACCCTGCCAGTAAAATACCGGGACGGTATACCTCTGTCGCTGTCACCTTGATCTTCTCCAGCTCACAAGGCGTATACGCTACCGTCAGGTTCGCTTCCTCTGCCAGTTTTGCAAGGGATACGGAAAATTCAGACACAACCAAACGCCCCTTTCCTGAGGTATTCAATATTAGTCTTATTATACCGTACCGTCTGATTTTTGTACAGAGGTGCCGGCCTGCGCACCACAAAAAAATACCTGCCGCAGAGCGGCAGGTTATCATTAGGGTTCGCGTACCGGACGCAGCGAAGCCAGCCCCTGTTGCAGGCGGCGCTGCAGCCACAGTAACAGTTCTGCGGCCCCCCATGTAGCCGCAAGATAAATCAAAAATAGAAATGCCGTATCTCGTCGAGAAAGTGCCGCCAGATGAAACCCTTCCACCAATCGCTGGATCAACACATGATGTACCAAAAAGATTGCATAGGAGAGTTTGGCCAGACGAGCACATAGCACACGCGGCCAAGGACGATCCACCCAACGGGAGATTTCCGCCAGTATTGCAAACACTGCCATACTGCATAGCGCACAGGTGATTTTGCTGTCCCACTCTGCGCAGAGCACCGTTCCCAAGGCAAACAGAACGGTCAGTCCTACCTTCACGTTCTTCCGCAAAGAAAGAAACTGCATACCAAACATAAACTCCAGCACATGCACGGCAACCAGTCGTGCATCCCATCCAGCAAGATGAATCGGCAGACAAACCGCGAGTGTCACCAACCACGTCAGCCACGGTGCGCGACGAAGGCCACGGACTAAAAGCGGGAACGGCAAGTACAAAAACAAAATGCTGCCCAGAAACCATTCCCCGACACAAGCAAAATCTGTGCCTACCCAGCCCGCTGCCACTGCAAAATTATCCAATCCCAATACAGTCAGCAGCAACGTAGGTGTTTTGGCTGCGGCATAGTACCCCGGTTTCGAGACAAATCGAATCGCAAAGCAGATACACCAAGCCAGCCAGAACAGCGGATAAATGGCCTTGGCGCGTTTTTTGTAAAAGGTCATAGCAGGCTGTTCCGGCGGTACCGTAAGCGCAAGCGCCGCCCCTGACACAATAAAGAACAGCGATGAACCGAAATCCCCCAGATAAATATGAAATGGCAGCACACTGACAAACAACTTATGCGGCAAGGTAAAATACCCTGTCACCGTCGCATTAAAATGGATGATGAGAATGGACAGCAACGCAATAGCACGTATAAAATCCAAATAAAATAACCGTTGTTTTTTAATGGTTCTTCTCCCCTTCTGTGCGCCTTTGCAGCCGATGCTTGGCTAAGCGTCCTAATTGTTTGGCCAGTACTGCGGGTGTTTGCCCTGCGCGCATATAAATCGATAGTTGTGCCATCCGCGCTGACGCCTGCGCAGGCGTTTCAAAAGTCGCAGTATAGTACCCATTTGCCTGCGCTGTCAGCGGCAAACGCCAAAACTCCGGCAGATGCTGCAATGCCGATTGTTCCGGCACCAGAGCTGCTTTCCGTACGATTGCCCACCCCGCCAACGGCGCTGGAGGCGGGGTCGCACTGATTGCCACCGGACTTTTGTCAACCAGATTAGGGGCCACCGCCTTCCACTGTGCATGCCATGCCTTTTCCGCCTCGGACCAAGCCGGAAGCGCCGGGCAGACAACGCCCATGCGCGGATTCTGTCGGAATAGTGTCACAAGGGAAGCCACTAGCCCCTCCGCCATATCAACGCTTTGCTGAAAGTACCACTGTGTGACAGCATCCACTTTCATCGGTGCAAAACGAAGCAGTTGTAATCCTTCCTGTTCGAAATTGATTTGGAAGGATTCCGGCAATGCTTCCACCACATATTGCCACGGCATGTTTTCCGCCAAAGCCGCTAAAGGCTGGCTATACAGTAGAGATTCGATCAAGTCATCCAGCGGGTAGGTTGTTTCTTTTTGCAGATAGGCAACCAGTGCGCGGGTTGCTGTACCGTCGGTGCGACGCAGTTCGTCTGCATAGGAGGTAAACAGACTCCGACGCTTAAAGAAAGGACAACCACGGTGAGCCACAAGCTCCTGTGGGCAGGCCATGATTGGGTTCACAAACGCCGCAGACAAATCTTCCGTGGAGACGTAGCTATCCCATCGAAATCCTTGTGCCGAAAAATACTCCGTGAAGCGGGTTTCATGCCGTGCTACCGACTCCTCATAGCTGCGCGGCAACTGCATTTGCTGCCAGTACTGCCAAAAAGATTCATGAAGGAACATGTTAGAACGTATCGCCAAAAAGTGCGATTGCAGATGTTCCGGCACCCAGCCACCGAACCGTCGGCTGCGCATCGCATAGTGCCGCGTCAGCCCCCAAAAGTCCAAATCCTTGCGGGCTTCCATGGCGTCAAACATCGACTGCAGCGAGAAAACCGGTCCCGCTAACGTGTAGTTCATGAGAATCAGCTCATCGTAATTGCGCAGGTTCTGTTCACCAAACGATAGCAGAATTTGCCGATAGGCGCCAACGTCCAACCCGACATTCTCTCGCTCTACACTTTGTAGGCCATTTGCTTGTATCCATTCTCGGTCTACCTGTCGAAGCGTACCGTTCGTCACGAAAATCAAGTTCCCGAACGGCAGCAATGCCCGAACGGCAAAACGGCAGGTTTCATCAACCTGCCCTTTTGCATCATAATGGAAATAAATGATCAGCCGCTTCATCGGCGTCAATCCTCATACGGTCCATGACGAGGGCCAAAAATAGCCCGCTTTGTAGTGATCAACCCCTTATAAGCAGGGGCCGGCAGATTGTCTCGCAACCAATTCCGGGCATGGCGCCGGCGTGTGTTGGCATATGGACCATATACGCCGAAAAGATGCCGCTTAGCTGCAAAGGCAATAGCCGCCGTAGACGCCGCCCAATAGGTGGTGCAGTCGAAGACTCTGGCCAACGGACGGATCATTCCCGTTGCATACGCTTGCATTGTGTCACTGCGTAACACTGCAAAACTGCTGCTCATAACTACCGCAGGGTAGTAACCGGCAGCTTGCGCCACAAAAGGATAAATCCGTTCAATGGCATGGCTGATCGTTCCGTCCTGCGGCAGCGGTTCCGGCGGGAAATCCTCATGGTGCCAGCCATGCTGGAACAACGGTTGCAGCGCTTTCGGTCGGAACCAGAACACACTGCCAAACGGCGCGATCGGAGACTCTTCCCCAGAAATGGGCACATTAAGTCCCAACTCTTTTAAGAGTTTTTTTGTATTTTCGAAATTCGGTCCCCATCCACCGGAACACATGTTCAAGAAATAGAGTCCGTGAGAAGGATAAGGCGGGCACAGAATACCGAGATAGGGGTCATTTTCAAATTCACACAGGACATTGAGAACATGTGCTGCGTTTTTGCAAACGTTTTCATTGCACACATAGCCAAAGCTAGCCCCCACGCTTCCCGGCTTCGTTTGAATTGCTTTTTTATCGTGCATAAAGCAGGCATAGTCATATCCCTGCAAATGCGGTGCCAAATCACAGAGGAAAGCTGCCACATCGCGGCCACGGTTTTCTACTACGAATACCGTCACGCTATGGAGTTTTTCCCCCGCGAAAGCCGCCTCAATCTGCACCTTTTTCTCAGCACTATCCGTAGAGATGAACACATCGGTCTGCGGCGGGAACTTAGTTGCAAATGCAACACTTTGTTCCAGCATATCCATAAAGTAGAGATGCATTGCAAGGGCAATTTTCCGCTCGGCGCAAACTTTCTCTGCCTGTGCTGCATTTTGTACCGACGGCTGGATGATACGTGTCAAACCCAAATTCCGGGTAAACTCATGCGGATGCATGGTGCGGATCATATTTTTCCAGATCAGATCCATGGGATAG
>NZ_CALADU010000021.1 GCF_937890665.1 uncultured Subdoligranulum sp. | reverse complement strand
CCTGCCTTTTTGTATAGTTTCCTCGCGTAAAGAAGGCAAAAGATTTTTTGATCTGCCATCTGTTCAACAAGATGGCAGTATGCTATAATACATAGATAATAGGAAAGAAAAAAGAGAAGGGAGTACCTCCATGCAGCAGGAGACTGTCATTGTTCTGGACTTCGGCGGCCAGTATAATCAGCTGATTGCACGTCGCGTCCGTGAATGTAATGTGTATTGCGAGATCTACTCGTATCGCACGGACCTTGCTAAAATTAAAGCCAAGAATCCGAAGGGAATCATCTTCACTGGTGGCCCCAATAGTGCTTATTTGCCGGATTCCCCGACGATCGATCCCGAAATTTACACATGGGGTGTGCCCATTCTGGGAATCTGCTATGGCAGTCAGTTAATGATGCATATGCTGGGCGGCAATGTAACGAAGGCACCGGAACGCGAATATGGAAAAACTCTGGTTGATTTGGATACAAGCAGTCCTCTTTTCAAGGGTTTGCCGGCGCAAAATATCTGCTGGATGAGCCATAACGATTATATCGAAACGGCAGCCCCTGACTTCCAGATTGTTGCACATACACCGAATTGTCCGGTTGCGGCTGCGCAGGATTCGGCTCGTGGGCTGTATTGCGTGCAGTTCCACCCGGAAGTGCTTCATACCGAGAACGGCACGCAAATTTTGCATAACTTTGTTTATGAAGTCTGTGGCTGTGCCGGCACGTGGAAGATGGACTCTTTTGTGGAGCATTCTGTACAGGCACTTCGCGAGAAAATTGGTGATGGCAAGGTGCTTTGCGCTTTGTCTGGCGGCGTTGATTCCAGTGTGTGTGCCGCTATGTTGGCCAAAGCCATTGGGAAACAACTGACTTGTGTTTTTGTGGATCATGGTCTGCTGCGTAAAAACGAGCGGGAACAGGTCTGTGAAGTATTCGGGGTTTGACATTAATTTTGTCTGTGTGGACGCCCGTGACCGTTTTTACGGCAAACTGGCGGGGGAGACTGCGCCGGAGCGTAAGCGTAAAATCATCGGTGAGGAATTTATCCGCGTTTTTGAAGACGAAGCGAAGAAGATTGGCGCGGTAGATTTTCTGGCACAGGGAACCATCTACCCAGATGTCGTGGAAAGCGGTCTGGGCGGTGAGTCTGCAACGATCAAGAGCCATCACAACGTAGGCGGCTTGCCTGACTTTGTGGACTTTAAAGAAATTGTAGAACCTCTGCGGGATTTGTTTAAAGACGAGGTACGCCAAGCGGGCCGAGAGCTGGGCTTGCCGGAATACTTGGTGGCACGTCAGCCGTTCCCGGGGCCCGGTCTTGCCATTCGCATTATTGGGGATGTTACCCCGGAGAAGGTAGCCATTGTACAGGACGCCGATGCAATTTGGCGTGAAGAGGTTGACAAGCTGCCCATGGACCAGCGTCCCAGCCAGTATTTTGCAGCGTTGACCAATATGCGCAGTGTTGGCGTTATGGGCGATGAGCGTACCTATGATTACGCGATTGCTTTGCGCGCCGTTACGACTACCGATTTTATGACGGCTGAAGTAACGTTGCTGCCCACGGCTACCATTACTACGGCTGCTAACCGCATTGTCAATGAAGTAAAAAATATTAACCGCGTGCTGTTTGATTACACGACCAAACCGCCGGCTACGATTGAGTTTGAATAAGTAAAAAGTGGATATGAGAGCCTGTAAACCCGCATAAATACTGGGTTTCTGGATTTCAGATTTCCCCTTTGATAGCAGATTGATAGCACCCGTCAATTTCAGAGTTATTCTGGTGATTTGGGTGGCTTGCGAATACGCAGGATTTTTATTTCAAGAGAAAAGGTCTAACTGATTTTTGCTGATCAGTTAGACCTTTTTTATTTAATGAAACATCCATGCCAAAGGAAGCGGCTGTTTCTGTAAAGGGCACGATGTTCTGAAATGGAGGTTATGGGATGGAATCTGTTTTTTGAGGGGGCATACTCCAGAACACTACGTTCATTAAGACAACCACCAGTAAAACAACGATCATTCCGACCCAAAATCCCATATTAATTCCCCAAAAAGATGTGGTGCCCAACAAGTTCATCCAAAACATTGTCCAATTCATAGCAAACACCTCCCCAATTTATAGTAACTCGCCATAGTGCCGCACATAGGCTTTCTTTAGACTGGTGGCCAATACCATGTACAGCAGGATGCACGGAATTAAGTAAGCAAAGTAGGCGGCAGGTAGAGCTACAAATCCAAGCATTGCGCCAAAGGGGGTAAACGGAATAATGGTAAGTACTGCAATTCCCGTTATAGACAGAAGCGTCAGGGGGACGGAGGCGCGGCTCTGAATAAAGGGGAGCTTGGGGGTGCGGATCATATGGATGATCAACGTCTGGCTCCACATGGATTCCACAAACCAGCCTGCTTGAAATAGCCCAATATATTTTGCCTGCATCATAGCAAGTTCAGCTCCGCTGAAGTGGGCGGGCAGATCGTTGAACAGCACACCGCCGGAAATGAAGAGCGGACAGAATACAAAGTACATGAACAGGTAGGTGGTAAAGTCAAAGATAGAGCTGGTGGGACCGATCCAAATCATGAAATTGCCTACGCTGGAGGCATCCCATTTCCGAGGCTTTGCGATAAATTCCTCATCTACATTGTCCCAAGGGATTGCGGTACAGGAGAGATCGTAAATCAGATTTAGGAAAATCAAATGGACGCTCATCATGGGCAGGAAGGGGAGCAGTGCTGATGCGGCCAGCACAGAGAACATATTGCCAAAGTTGGAGGATGCGGTCATTTTGATGTATTTGATCATGTTGGCGTAGGTCTTGCGGCCTTCAATAATGCCCTGCTCCAAAACCATCAGATCCTTTTCCAGCAGGATGATATCCGCAGACTCTTTGGCGACATCCACAGCGGTATCCACAGAAATACCGATGTCGGCTGCTTTCATGGCGGCGGCATCGTTGATGCCATCCCCCATAAAACCGACGGTGTGACCGCATTCTCGAAGGACAGACACTACACGAGCTTTCTGATCCGGAGTCAGCTTGGCAAAAACATCGGTACTTTCGGCAGCCTTTGCCAACTCGGCGTTGCTCATATGTTCCAAATCAGACCCCAGCAACATATTTCGCACCTTTAATCCCACCTGTTTGCAGATGGTGCGGGTGACCTTATCATTGTCGCCGGTTAGGATTTTGGTTATGACACCGTGGTCCCGCAAGGCTTTGATGGCATCTGCCGTAGATTCCTTCGGCGGATCCAGAAAAGCCAGATAACCGATCAGAACCATGTCACATTCATCCTTGGTACCAAACGTACCCACGGGAGAGGGATTGCTTTTTTGCGCAATGGCAAGAACACGAAAACCTTTGTCATTTAAGTCGTCCACCGTCTGAAGAATACGTTGGCGCACCTTTTCCGTCAAAGGCTGAACGCTGCCGTCACATTCTGCGAAAGAGCAGATCGACAGCATTTCTTCCACGGCGCCTTTCGTCACCATCTGCGTTTTACCGCGTTTGTCTTGTACGACAGTAGTTAAGCGGCGGCGGGTAAAATCGAAGGGAATCTCGTCGACCTTCGTGTAATGTTCAGACAGATCGACCAGTCGGGAATCCTCATCCTCGGCTTCCTCGGTCTTGCGGATGATCGCCAGATCCATCAGGTTTTTGTATCCGGTCTGGAAATAGCTGTTGAGATATGCGTGGCGCAGGACACGGGTGTCGTCGTCGCCATTAACATTGAGATGATATTCCAAAACCACCTGATCCTGTGTCAGGGTACCGGTTTTATCTGTGCAGAGAATGTCGATTGCCCCGAAATTCTGGATCGAGTTGAGGTTTTTTACGATTGTCTGTTTCTTGCTCATGGACACTGCACCCTTGGCAAGGCAGGTGGTCACAATCATGGGAAGCATTTCCGGGGTCAGGCCGACAGCAATGGAAATGCCGAACAGAAAAGCACTTAACCAATCTCCCTTCGTAATGCCGTTTATGACGAATACCAGCGGCACCATCACCGCCATAAAACGAATCAGAACCCAAGAAACTGCGTTTACGCCTTTGGTAAAACTGGTTTCCACCGCATCTCCGGCAACAGCAGAAGCCATGGAACCGAATAGCGTATTGTCCCCGACGCACACCGTTACTGCGACCGCGCTGCCGGAAACCACATTACTTCCCATAAACGCAATGTTTGAATAGTCCGTTACACTTTCTTTCGGATCGCTTACATGGGACGTTTTTTCTACAGGCTCGCTCTCGCCAGTCAGGCTGGCCTGACTCACAAAAAGATCTTTTGCTTCCAGAATGCGAACATCAGCGGAAATCATGTCGCCGGCGGATAGATGCACAATATCGCCTACCACCAGCTCATCCATAGGAAGCTCCGCTTTTTCCTGATTTTTGCGGGTGACTGTACAGGTGGTGGTAATCATGGCCAGAAGCTTTTCTGCCGCATTACCGCTCCGAGATTCCTGCACAAACCGAAGCGTACCGGAAATTATGACCATGGTTAGGATAATGACTACCGTCAGGCAGTCAAAGTCTTCCGGCACACTGCCAAAAAGAGAATAGTACGGAAAAACCATATCGGTCATGGTAGATACCAGAGCTAAAAAGAACAGGATGGCGGTAAAAGGATTGATAAATGCGTCAGCCAACCGCCTTGCCAAAGATTTCTTCTTCTCATGGGTAACCTTGTTGCTGCCATATTGTGCACGGCTTGCGGATACCGCTTGTGCATCAAGGCCACAAAGTGTGGTGTGAAGCTCTTGCAAAACACCTTTGACCGGATTGGTTGCCGCGTATTCGATGCGGCGATTCTGTTCATCCCGGACTACGGCCTTCTCCGCAGCCTTACGGGCAGAAATGGAATTTTGTTTCTTGTACATTGGTCTTACCTCCCAGTATTGATATAGAGGCAAGTAGGAGTATATGAAGAACACAGACTTCCGATTTCCATATACTGACTACTCGATGCCTTCGGGGACTTCCATCGGAGTCCATGTCGTTCACCTCTCTTTTTTATGGAATATCTATAAAAACCGTTCTCTGCAGCGAACAGCCGCAGAGCGGATTATCTTTGTCCCAGAGAAACAGAAAAGCGGAATGTGCAGGATAAAATCAATTTGGGGCATGTGCGTCTTGCCGGTCAGCCTAACCAGTATAAAAAAATCGCAAGAAAAATCCCATGGTCAGAACCTTGCGATTTTCTTGCGATTTGGTAAGATTTTTGAATTATAGTTTGTCGTTGAATTTGTAGCCAATACCCCAAATGGTCAGAATATATTCTGGGGCATCAGGATTGGGTTCGATCTTTTTGCGTAGTTTTCGGATAAACGCCATGATATTACTGTCATCCAGTAAGTAGTCATTTTCCCACACTGCCTGATAGATTTGTTCTTTTGTGGACACCTCTCCGCGGTTGCGGGCTAGAAAGCATAGAATATCAAACTCCTTGGGCGTTAATGCAATTTCCTCGCTGTTCCGGCTTACCCTGCGCAATCTTAAATCAATGGAAAGGGGGCCGCAGCAGAGGACGTCACTCCCCGATGCTGAAAAATCACCTTCCCCTAATTCCAACATAAGGGAACCGGCGGTTCCAGTCAGCAAATCTTTAACGCCTTCCAGCAGTTCCTGTGTGGAGGGAGTCTGTGGCGCAGAAGTTTGGAGTGCCTCTCGAAGCCACTTGACCAAGGAGGCGTCCAGAGAGATAAAACCAATATTCTTTTTCATTGCGGATTCCTCCTTCCTCAGAGTAGTTCATGGTACCGCCGAATGTACCACTGTTTGGCCAGTGTAACCCACAGCAGATAGCAGAAGACAGTAACCAGTAAAAATAGAAAATAGACTGGCGGTAAAGCCGTCAGGCCGATCCATGCGCCCATCGGGGTAAAGGTAAGGAATGTAAAAAGTATGGTGCCAAGTAGGGTGACCAGCATGACAGGGCCGGATGGTTGACTTTGCAGGAAGGGGATTTTTTGTGTGCGTAAAAGATGCAAGATCAGAATCTGCGTCCACATCGACTCCAAAAACCAGCCGGTTTGGAACAAAACGATAAAGTGCGACCGCGCTTCGCTGCTGGGTAAGGAGCCAAACGTGCCGCCGCAGGCGGTGGGGCACAACACAAAAAACAGGTAGGCGAAGGTAATGATGTCAAAAACGGAGCTGATCGGCCCAAAAAAGCGCATAAAGCGCCCCAATGTTTTGCCAGACCACTCAAGTGGCTTTTCGCAGACGGCCTCATCCACCGGATCCCAAGGGAGCGCGAGACATAAAATGTCGTACAGAAGATTCAACAGAAGGATCTGCAAAGCGGTCATAGGGAAAAACGGCAAAAAAACGCTGGCAATGACAATGGAGAATATGTTCCCGAAGTTTGAAGAGGCCGTAATCTTGATATATTTTGAAACATTGGCAAAGGCTTTGCGTCCCTCCTGAATGCCTTGTTCCAGAACAATCAAATCTTTTTTCAGCAGGACGACATCTGCCGCTTCTTTGACGGTCTCTGCCGCGGTATCCACAGAGATCCCCACATCGGACTCTACAATGGCCGGCAGATCGTTCATGCCGTCCCCTAAAAAGCCTACGGTGTGTCCATTGGCCCGAAGGGTTTGCACCACTTGCACTTTTTGCTTCGGTGACAATTCAGAGAAGACTGTCGTGCGTTCCAGATGAACCGAAATCTCGTTGTCGGTCAGATGTTCAAGTTCTGCACCCGTCAGAGTATGCGTAGTATCGATCCCTAATCTACGACAGATAGAAACCGCGGTCTCTTGATTGTCGCCGGTTAACACCCGTACACCGACATGTAACTTTTGCAGTTTCTCGATAGCAGCGGCGGCACTTTGTTTAGGCGCATCAAAAAATGCCAAATATCCCAGCAAGGTTAAACCATTCTCGCATTCCGGCGATATGGTTTCCTGCTTCGTCGTTTTATACGCAACGGCAAGAACCTTCATGCCGTCTTCCAGCATCTCATCCACAATGGCGTGGACGCTGTCATGTCCATGAATATCAATTTCATGACGTTCGGCTTTGTGCTCAATGGAACTGCATTTTTGGAAGACTTCATCAACGCTGCCTTTGAGAATCAAGAGATTCTCTTCTCCATGTCGAACCAGAACGCTGGCATACCTTCGCTCGTGATCGAAAGGAAGTTCGTCCAATTTTGGATGTTGCAGCTCCAATTCCTCATAATGATACCTTTGCGCTGGAAGCTCCCGATATTTTAGGATAGCATCATCCAGATGGTTTTGGACCCCCGTATGGTAAAGACTGTTCAAGTAGGCGAAATCTAAGGCTTTCTGGCATTCGTTGCCCAAAACGTCCATGTAATATTCCAGCGTGATTCTGTCGCCGGTCAAAGTTCCGGTTTTGTCAACGCACAAAACATCCATGCTTCCGAACCCCTGCATGGCATTGATGTTTTTAACCACCGTTTGTTTTTTGCCCATGGCCGCACTGCCTTTTGCCAGACAGGCATTAATGACCATGGGTAGCATTTCGGGCGTTAAGCCAACCGCAACAGAAAGTGCAAATAAAAAAGCGGAAAGCCAGTCGCCTTTGGTCAAGCCACAGGCAACAAACACGATGGGAATCAAAACGGCCATAAACCGAATCAGCACCCAGGCGATGGAATTGGCGCCCCGGTCAAACCCATTTTTGGGGCGGGACTCTGTTATGGGAAATCCACCATACACGGTATCTTTCCCGACGGCAAGCACAATACCTTCCCCGGTACCGCCAGTGATCGATGACCCCATAAATGCGATATTATGGTAGTCGGAATAGGAATGGGCCTGTCCGTAAATAAGGGTATCGGCATTTTTTTCAAGGATTGCGCTTTCGCCGGTAAGAACCGACTGAGAAACAAAAAGATCCTTTGTTTGTGTCAATCGAATATCTGCTGGGACGCGCTCGCCCGCAAACAGGCACACCTTGTCACCCACCACAAGATCTTCTGAAGATAGTTTGCGCCATTGCCCGTTACGGAGTACCAAGACTGTGGAAGAAACCATTTGGGTCAAATGATCGGCAATACGCTTGGCACGCATCTCTTGGATAAAACGTACAATGCCGCTGAACAGCAGCATACATACAATAATGGCCGCAGTGGTTATATTTCGACTGAAATTGGATGCCAGTACGACATCCGTTAAGAAAGAAACGGCAGCCAATACAAACAGGATAATGGTAAACGGATTGATAAAGGCCCGCCGTAAGCGATAGAACACTGTGTCGGATGCTCTGCCTGATACGACATTCTGCCCGTATTGGTTACGTTTTTCCTCTGCTTGTTTTTCAGTATAGCCTTGCTGCGGGATATGACAATTTTCGGATAATGTGTCTACGTCAATGTATGCGCAATCAAGGATACGCTGATGAGCAATGGGGTTGTTCTGCATGAACCTCACCTCGATATGTTTTGGGATTTTTTATTATATCACAAAACCGTTTGAAATCTCATTTAGGAAACCTTGCTTTTTTCTTGTTTCTCACCACGCTGCGAATTAAATCCTTGGGATACAAACTGGCTGGTTTAGAGGCGGCGGCAGAAGCTCGCGGTTCCATTCTTCTTGCAGAAGAATGAGGACATAAAAACAGGAAAGTGAATAGATAAAGCCCCCGCGAGAAGCTGCATCCCGTAGATGATGCCTAAACACAAGAAAAACAAAAAACGTGTGACCGCTGCAATCTGAAGAATAAAGAAAACGCCTATATCCTGTGAGAGATTCTATACGCAAAGCGGAGAGAGATTTTGCGAGAAAATCGTTAGGGTAGCAAAAAAGAAGCAAACATTATTTTCTTGTGGATTTGTAAAGGTTGTGTTTGCAAAAAGCGCTGGCACTGTTATAATCAAAAAGAGAATGGATTTGACGTTAGAACCATAGCAACCCCAGAAATTTGTTTTTATTGGAGCAGGAATGATGGAACGGATTTTTCTTCTGGAAGATGATGCTACACTCAGCCGAGGAATCGGTATGGCGCTCAGCGGACCCAATCGGGTGGTGACTTTGGCAGACAGTATGGTGCAGGCAAGGCAAAAGCTGGCGGAAATGCAATTTGATCTATTGATTTTGGACATCAATCTGCCCGATGGGAGCGGGCTTGATCTGCTGCGAATGCGGCGGGCGCAAGGGGATGCAACGCCAACGATTTTACTGACTGCTAACGACTTGGAAATGGACGAAGTTACCGGTTTGGAGGCAGGAGCAGACGACTATATCACGAAGCCGTTTTCACTGGCGATCCTGCGGGCCAGAGTACAGGCCCAGCTTCGCCGTGGCAGTGTGCAGGCATCTTCTCAGATGGAGGTCGGGCCGTTTCTTTTTGATTTTGAACGGATGAACTTTCGCAAAAACGGCATGGCAGTGGAACTGTCCAAAACCGAACAGAAATTGCTGCGGGTGCTGGTAGAAAATCGAGGCCATGCTGTACCTCGCGCCACACTGGTGGATCGGGTGTGGACGGATGGTGCGGAATTTGTGGAAGAAAACGCTCTTTCGGTAACGGTCAAACGGCTGCGCACAAAACTAGAAAAAGACCCCGCCAAACCGGAATATCTGAAAACAGTGTATGGTATCGGTTATATCTGGGCGGTGAAACCATGATCGGGTACATTGTGGCAGGGAGCGCATTACTGGTGGCGCTGGTCATTGTGGCGGTTGACCGCTGGAGGACCGTCCACACGATAAAGCGTTTGGATGCCATGCTGAATGCTGCTTTTAACGGACATTTTACAGAAGAATCCTTTGACGAGAGCCGAGTTTCTGCGCTGGAAAGTCGGTTGGCGCGCTATTTGACAGCCAGTGCATTGTCAGCACGGAAAGTGCAAGAGCAGAAAGATCAGATGAGTACTTTCATCTCGGATATCTCCCATCAGACAAAGACACCGGTAGCCAATCTACAGCTTTATACCCAACTCCTTGCGGAACAGCCGCTTACGCCGCAGGGGGCGGAGTGTGCTCAAGCGATTTCTGTGCAAGCGGACAAGCTCCAAAACCTGATCGAAGCGCTGGTGAAGACCTCTCGGTTGGAAAATGGAATTCTGACGCTGCATCCAGAAACATCGGAGCTGGCCTGCGTGGTGGAACGCGCAACAGCGCAGTATGCGCCCAAAGCAGCGGGAAAAGGGCTTGCCCTTACGGTTGAGTCAACAGAAGGGAAGGCTGTTTTTGACCCAAAGTGGACAGAAGAAGCACTATGTAATCTTCTGGACAATGCGGTGAAGTATACCCCTGCCCAAGGGCGTGTGACCGTAGAAGTGAAAAACTACGAAATGTTCTCCGCTATTCAGGTTGCGGACACGGGGCCGGGGATTTCGGAAACAGAACAAGCTAAAATTTTTCATCGCTTTTACCGCAGCGCCGGAAACTACCGGGAAGAAGGTGTAGGAATCGGCCTTTACCTCGCCCGTCAGATTGCAGAAAAGCAGGGCGGGTATCTGAAAGTGGAGAGCGCGGTGGGGAAGGGCAGTACGTTTTCGCTGGTTCTTCCACGGCCTTAAAGCAATTCTGTCAGAACTATCACATTCTCGAAAGTGCAAGGACAGATTCGTATGGTAAAGTCTGTATTGTCAAAAGACGATACAGACTTTTTCGTTGGGAGGAAACGGAAATGACAATCCTACAAACCAAGGATTTGAAAAAGTATTACGGCTCTGGGGATACGCAGGTAAAAGCGTTAGACGGTGTAAATTTGACCATCCGGCAGGGGGAATTTGTGGCGATTGTAGGTACTTCTGGTTCCGGAAAGTCCACCTTGCTCCATATGCTGGGGGGACTGGACCGGCCTACTGCGGGCACCGTTTCGGTGGACGGAAAGGATATCTTCACACTGAAGGACGAGGCGTTGACCATTTTCCGCCGCCGTAAAATCGGCTTTGTGTTTCAGTCCTTTAATTTGGTTCCTGTTCTCAGCGTGTGGGAAAATATTGTTTTGCCTATCCAACTGGATGGCAACAAGGTGGATGAGGCGTTTGTCGGGGCGGTGGTATCGGCCTTAGGGCTGGAAAAGAAATTGAAAAATCTGCCCAACCAACTTTCCGGCGGTCAGCAGCAGCGTGTTGCCATCGCAAGGGCATTGGTAACCAAGCCTGCCATTTTGCTGGCGGATGAGCCTACCGGAAATCTGGACAGTAAGACGAGTCAGGACGTACTGAGTCTAATGAAGGTGACTGGGCAGAAATTTGGTCAGACAATGGTTATGATCACCCACAACGAAGAGATCGCCCAGATGGCTGACCGCATCATCCGCATTGAGGATGGGCGGATCGTTGAACGATAAGGGGGCAACAGCAATGAAGGTATCCAATCACGGCTGTATTCGCCGATTGAGCATCCGCGCGCTGCTGTCCAACCGCACACGCAACATTGTGGCGGTATTGGCGATTGCGCTGACAGCGATGCTGTTCACTTCGCTCTTTACCATTGCTATGTCCATTAATGAAGGGATCCAACAGAACAATTTCCGGCAGGCCGGGGGATGTTCGCACGGCAGCTTCAAGTACCTGACGGAAGAACAATGTGAGGAACTGAAAGGGGATTCTCTGATCGAGGAATACGGTATCCGGCGCTTTTTGGGGATGCCCAGAGAGGTCCCTTTCAATAAATCCCATGTAGAGATCGGTTACTCCGATGCCAACGAAGCTCGTTGGGGGTACTGCAATCCCATAGAAGGTCGGCTCCCGCAGGAGGGAACCAACGAGGCGGCCACCGACACTCATGTACTGGAACTGCTTGGGGTGACGCCGGAGATCGGTGCGGAATTTACCATCACCTTTGACGTTGACGGCCATGAAACCACCCAGACCTTTACATTGTGCGGCTGGTGGGAGTACGATGAGGCAATCGTGGCCAACCACGTTCTCATCCCGGAAAGCCGGGTAAATGCCGTTTTGGCTGAAGTGGGAGTTACCCCGCCGGGCAGTGATGGCATGACGGGAAGCTGGAATTTAGACGTAATGCTCAAGCATGGTGCTCGCTCCATAGCCGCTGATATGGAGGAAATTCTGGCCAAGCATGGGTATCAGTCCGAAACGGCAGGGGACAACTACATTTCTATCGGTGTTAACTGGGGATATACTGGGGCACAACTTTCGGATAAGCTGGACCCCACCGTGGCGGTTATTCTTGTGGGGATGCTGGCCCTTATTCTCCTAACCGGGTATCTTATTATTTACAATGTGTTTCAGATCTCTGTGGCGGGGGATATTCGTTTTTATGGTTTGCTGAAAACGATCGGAACAACACCCCGGCAACTGCGGCGAATCATCCGCATGCAGGCGCTGATTCTCTCACTGGTGGGAATCCCCATTGGCTTGTTGCTGGGCTGGCTGTTGGGTGGTGTGCTCACCCCGACCATTACTGCGCGGCTCAACGGGGTGACGACAGTTGTCTCTGTCAATCCGGTTCTGTTTATAGGTGCAGCGATTTTTGCACTGGTAACGGTGCTGATCTCTTGCCGCCGTCCCGGCCGTTTGGCAGGCAAGGTGTCTCCGGTGGAAGCGGTGCGCTACACCGAAGGCAAGGAACTCAAACGAAAGCAAAGCCGCAGCGGTAAACGCGTATCGCTGCGATCTATGGCTTGGGCCAATCTGGGGCGCAGCCGGGGCAAGACCTTCCTGACGGTGCTGTCCCTGACCCTTGCAGTGGTGCTGTTGACGCTGACAGTGACCTTTACAGACGGTTTTGATATGGACAAATATATATCCAACTTCACTGCCAGCGATTTTATTCTGGCAGATGCAGGACAGTTCCAAAGTGGGGGTGAAGCTTATAACGCTGAGATGGGAGTCCCGGAAGAAGTCATCAGCGCTGTGGAAGCACAGGGTGGCATCACGAGTGGCGGCCGGGTTTACGGAAAAACTGCGCCGGCGCAGGAGTTCGTTACCGAGGAATATTATCGCTCTATGTGGAGCCGTTGGAATACCCCGGAACAGTTGGACAGCATGGTGGCTTTTGTGGAGCGAATGGCAGATGGCCTGCTAGCAGACAGGGTGCAGCTTTACGGTATGGAGCCATTTGCTCTGGACCAGTTGACGGTGCTGGAAGGGGATCTTTCCAAACTCAACGAACCCGATGGGAACTACATTGCCGCCGTATATAGCACGGATGACTACGGCAACCCGATGATGGACAGCCACTGGGCTCGCTTGGGGGACACGGTGACCATTCGCTATGTGGAAGAATACGAATATTATGACCCTGATACCGGGGAGGTTTTCGGCTCTAGAGAAGAGGTGCCGGAAGGCGCTACGTATGCTGAGCGTGCGGTGCAGTACCGGGATGTTCGTTACACTGTGGCTGCTCTGGTAGAAGTCCCGTCTGCTTTAAGTTACCGTTACTATGGGGCCGATGAGTTTGTTATGGGGGCTGAAACGTTTATTCGGGATACCGGTACAGACTCAATCATGTACTATGCCTTTGATACTACGGAAGAGGCCAACGAGGCTATGGAAGCATTCCTTAAGGATTACACAGAGAACGTGAACCCGCAGTTTGATTATGAGAGCAAAGCAACCTATGCCGGGGAGTTCGAAAGCATTCGGAGCATGTTTCTGTTGTTGGGCAGCGCTTTGAGTTTCATTGTAGGGCTTGTAGGGATCCTTAACTTTTTCAACGCGATTCTCACCGGCATCACCGCCCGCCGCCGTGAACTGGCAGTACTTCAATCGATTGGTATGACCACCCGGCAGTTGCAAACTATGCTGGCGCTGGAGGGCTTGCTCTATACGCTGGGGTCTGCCTTGCTGGCTCTTGTACTGATTCTGGCCACAGCGCCCATTGTGGGGCCCGGCCTCAATGGAATGCTTTGGTTCTTTACCTATCATTTTACGATCTGGCCGATTATGGCAATTTTGCCTTTGTTTGCTGTTCTGGGAATTGCAATCCCAATGGTAACTTGCAGGATAACCCAGCGTTATTCGGTGGTGGAGCGCCTGCGGGTGGAGTAACGGAAAAATGCAAAAGGAATAATAGTATAGGAATAGGGCGCACTGCACAGATCCTCGCAATGCGCCCTATTTTTTACTGCTTAGTTAAGATTTTCTTCCTCAATGTCTTTGAGTGATTTGCGTTCAGCTGTTTTCCATTCAGTTCTTCCATTGGCATTTCTTCCCATTACTATTGCGGCAGCTAAAGAAGGACTGGTGAAAATGTAATCTTTAACAAAATGAAATGTAGAGTCGACAATTCCTTTTCCAATCAATTCGTTGCGCAAATGGTTTAGACTGTCAGGCATACTTGGAACAGTCGTTGTAGCGATTGCAGAATCTTTTAGTACGGCGAAGCCATCTGCTACAATTACACCCTTAGCGTCGGCGCCGCGAGCGGCTTGAATATAAAATAAGATTTTGCCATTTTGCTTCTTAACAGAACTGTCCTCGATTGTGTCAAAAATTTTATAGCCAAGAGTATTTACAAGCAATTTTGTATTGCTTATAAATTCTAACAGCATTGCTTCATCGTATTCTGAAATCGATGAACAAGTAGGAACAGTACTGTTTATTACTACAGAACGTCCGGCTGTTTTGGCCAAACCATAGAATTTGTTTTCAAGAAATTTTACGTGAGCCTTGTTCAATAAATTATCTTTACTAACTACAATAATGCAGTCGCTCCAATATAGAGAGTCTTTTAGATGCTGTTTTAACCTTGTAAGCATCTTTTCTGCCTCGCCTACATACAAAGTCTCTACATTGCTTTCGTCTTTACCAAGAAGAAAATAGACGCCTGTATTTTCAGAATCTGGACGGTTGGAGAATGCAGCCAATTCGTTTCGTGAGACTTTATATACGCGTCCGTTCCAATTGGAAAGTTCACACATAATTCGTCCATTAGGGTTACCGTCAAAAATGTACATCTGAATGGTTTTACTAAAAGACATCGTCATCACCATTATGGTTAAAAACTCAAACTTCGCACTTGAATAAGTGCATATGCACCTTGAAAATTCAATAATAA
>NZ_CALADU010000020.1 GCF_937890665.1 uncultured Subdoligranulum sp. | reverse complement strand
GTTTGGCAGAGGCATTTTACCCTGACAAGCCGCCGACTGTTTTTACGCTTACGAAAGAGCGCCCAATCTCTTCGCTTTACGGCGAGAGACTGAGCGCTCTTTTTCATATTGATTCAGTTCCATAGAGAGCTGCCACGCCAGCTCAAATCCAGAGATAAAGCTGTCGATGGAGCGTTTTTCTGCCATCAGACTCTGGGCATCCATGATTCGAAGCACCAGCCGCCGTTCCGGCTTTTCCAGCACTTTGATCAGTGCCTGATGGCATTCTTCCACTTCCTGCTTCTGCTCCGAAAACTCGGGCGGAGTGTAGAAACAGTCGTACAAGTTCTTGAGTCGTGTTTTCATGCGTTGCACCTCCTGGTAGCAACACACAATACCACAGTAAAAGGGAAATTGCTACTGAAAAATCGCATAGACCTGTCAACTTTAATCTTGCTGTTTGAGGATCTCTTGGATTTCAGCAATATGCGTCTGACCAAAAACAAGTTCTTCGGTTCCTATTGGGATTATTATGGGACGATTTCCCATGGGATTTGCACTTTTGATAGCTTTCAAAAATTGCTTATGTATGGTCTCATTTTGTCGCAGTTCTTCAAAATGTTTACTACACACTAAACACAGGGAAACAGCACATGATTGCCAATAATAAGCGGGGGTCCTTTGAATATTGTTGACCTCGATGTATTTGATGTCTTTAGCTTCTTTACACATTTGACAAATACAGTATCCTGGCTCGGGACTATATCGTCGCATCGCTTCCATGCGAGTATCTTTGTTATCCAACAGAAATTCAACACCACTTGTTTTTACCCCATAGGGAACTTCTCGCTGAACCCTTTTTTTCACAATCCGTATAGGGTTGCTTAGAATTTGCTTCATATGCTTCTTAAACTGTGTGATATCCTTAATTGGCTGGTTCAGCATCTCTTCATCATAGTCAACACTAATTCTCGTTAAGCCGCCAAGTTCATATTTGTCGATGAGCTCTTGCGATATCAGACCTTTCCGTTTACAATTCTCCAAAATTTCAAAACCATAGCTAAAATCGTCAGGAGCCTGGAATGACTCAATATCTCCCGCATTTAAAGGTTCTAAAATATCCAAATCTTCATAGTGAACATCTTTAATATTCTTGCATTGGATAAATCGCGCAAAAGCATCACACTCCTTATGTGCAATGTGGTTTGGCAAGATGTCTCCCCAGAAATATTCTGCAGGCTGATCACTGACATATATGCGACCTTGTCGAAGTAAACCATTTTCATTTTTAAGGGGGATCTGATCCGAATTCGAAATAAGCAAATCAACGCACGCAACCAACATTCTTCGATTTTGCGTGAATTCATCCATTAAATAAGCATAGAGATTTTCCATCAAGGTACTATCCCGTAGCTTTTCGAATAGACTTTGACGGTAAATTGTGATTTCCAAGGAATCGTTCAGCACATTGATATCTTTACCAAGAATCTGCTCGCAGTCTGCTTTTGACAGAATTGCCGTATCTAAAATGTAGCAACTCTCAGGTGAAACCTTTGTATCGTCTTTGACATAGATTTTATCAGACCAACTGATAAAATCTATTTGGCCCAAAACGCTGCCTTTTACCGGAATGATTCGCATGGATTGCAATATACTTCGCAACACTGGCAAATCCATTTTATGAATCAGCAAATAATCATAAAGTATCTTGCGGAAGCTTTCGTCCTGCATATACCTTTGATAGTACTTGCAGACAATATTCAGAACATTCTTTGGAGATTCCTCTTTTATGCCCAGTGCAGAAAAAACCATGTCGTACTGATTATCATTAGCTTTGATTATCTCATTTGGAAGGATACCAATGTTTTCGCCTCTGGAGAGCAGATAATGGACAAGCTCAGGAAATCTATGCAATTGGGGCTGCATTGGCGTAGCAAAGGTCTCGGGGTTATAGGTACTCAAAAATGCAATAGGTTTAAGTTTGGAAAGAAGATTGCTCTTATTAAGTGCCGAGTCCTCGAATAAATCTGGAATATACAAGGATCCTTCTTGTCTAAAACGCAGAAATCTCAGTACAGAAATTCCGTTTTCGGATTTCAAATTTTCGATTGTATGAATCAACGCGTTATAGACTTCTTCCTTTACATAGCTGTTCCACTTGTTATTTATTATGTTGTCACGCGAAGTAGTCAATTCAAATGGGGCATCAATCACAAGGGGGATCTTAGCCTTTAAAAGCGTAGGAAGTCCGGAATAAAGATAGAAATCCTTTTGCGTCCGATTGAGAGGGACATAACAAACAACTTTTTGCTCTTTTCCAATATGTCGTTGGTGTTTTTCTCTTTCTTCGACAACAGCGGTATCGTTGATCGAGAAGCAATATACTATAATTTTATATTCATAACATTTACCGTTGATGGTAATTTTTCGAATTTGATCTTCATCTTTAATTGAAACATTAAACTTATCCAAACGAATATTTTGTAATTTGCGTAGACACAGACACAACTGCAGGATTTTTCCTTCGGTAAAAAAATCTGGGCGAAGCTCAGATTTCATCTTAAAACGCATAAAGGTTCCGTTATCAATAGTCTGCGTTCCGTTTAGCACTTCGGGAACAGTTGGTTCTTTGTCAGACAATGCAAAATTAAAACCTCCACTGAAAATCTCAACTCGTTTGGCAACTGAGAAAACGGACTTAAAGCCAATGCCCTTTTCACCAATTTCTTCGATGCTTTTTACTTGCGAAGCCAACAACCGTTTTTTTGTAGACTCTCCGATGGCAGTAATTGAACGCACATTGTCCTTTGTAAAGCCGGTTTCGTTGTATCTTGTAGTAATCTCTTGCGTATCTCGTGAAACTGCTAATTCAAAAGTCGGAACTTCACCGCCTGGATATGTACAATCGTCTGCGTTTTGCAGAAGTTCATTGATGTACCGGTCCGGATTTGCACCAGACTCATTGATGATTCGGATATAATTTTCATAAACGCCTTGCCCAAATGCTTTTCGAATCGAGCCACGAACCGAACGAAGCATCTGTAAATATTTAACAGGAGTCAATGCATTATCAGCAGTATTTAAGCTATTGGAAGCAGCTTTGAACCTAAGTGTAGCAGAAAATATACTATTTTTATCGACCTGTCCGCAAAAATCAGATAGTGCATGGATGCTTTCTCTTTGAGGCAAAATCAGTACATTCTTTGCAATAAAATAGAAGTTCTCCGGTACGCCATTTATCTTCAAGCATTTATAATTAATTGACTTTAGATATTGTGATGCCGTCGCATCAAAATCTGTTGCATCCAGAGGGTCTTCTGCTGAATCAATCGTTCGTACATCACAAAGTTCATTAGATGTAATAGCAATCGAAAACTCAGGGCGAACTTGCTTTTTTAGCTTATCAAGCGCAACATCTCTAAATGCGTTTGCACATTTGGCATGCTTAGAAAAGGATATGATTTGACTCACCGTAAAACTCTGACTGCCAACAGTTTCTACCATCTTAGAAAAAGAGAAGTCCTCAAATGTAGAAAGCATATTCAAGATGTTCTCAGTCGCTTCAGGAACAGTCATTGCCCGTTCAAACAGTTTAGCTGCCACATTATGGACTATACTTATTCCTGGATTTTTTCCGTGGGACTGCTTGGAAGGCAAAAACAATTCTCGCTTTTCACCTAACAACAGATATGCTCCTTCAGGATCCGGTATATTTTCTTGCGAGATAGGAAAACAAAAAATTTCTTGTGAACATCTGAAATTATTCTCAACGGTGTAGAAAATGGGAAGTTGTAAGAATGTTTCGCCTTTAAACTGCGCTTGCTTTAAGCAATTTACTTTTTCACTGGATGCTTCAAAAAGGTAAGAGTTCTTGAATGGTACATAGTTTACAACATCTTCTTTACATCTATGAGCCAAGTCTAAGAATACATCCTTCATCATTTGTGCGAAGCAGTTACAACTATGGGTAAACCAAAGATTGTTGCCCTGTGGATCAACATGTTCTCTGGAGCCAGCGAGTTTAAAGGGAACATGACATGCTAATGGCACTGTTAATCTAATCTGAGTTGGCAAAAAAGAGTAAAGTGTACCATTCTTAATAGCGTCATCTCCATATAAGGCATCCACACGGGGAACTACAACCTGCATAAACATTTTTTTCTCTGTGAATGCAGTTGTTTCTCCATATCTGGATTGACACATTTTTCTGTTATATGTTATTGGCATTGTGTAACGAATACACCGCACATCCTGTCGAATATTGGTGTCCAAGCCATTGCAATGATCTCGTAAATCGACAGCAATTTGCACATCTTCCTCCGTGCTCAGTTGAGTACGAGAGAAAAGAGATGTATTGCGCGAAACAGAGAATTTCAGACTCCGAAATCCATCGATATACAGACGTAATTCAGTCAACTTATTTAGAAATAAAAGAGGATTTTTGTTAAATAAAGCATTGCGTTTGCAGTATTCATTTACAAAAGAGCGATAAATACGATAAGACAACTCAGGCGCAACAAACAAAGTCAGTCGTGTTCCAGCAACTGGTTCGAAATCATCATAGGAGGGAATTGGTATTGTAAAATTGTTTTTATGAAGTTCAAATGAAAAATAGCTGCTTTGAATCAGCACCTTATTGGCTACTCCAAATACAGATTTAAAACCGATACCTTTTTCACCAATTTCAATTTTTTCTGCACTAATATTCTTTGCAGCCTCTGCAATACCAGTTATCGCAAATACATTAAATGGACTAAAGCCTTTTTCATTGTAAGTCAAAACAATTTGTCCTTGATTAGTATCAAATTTTATATCAAGGGTTGCGTTAGAGGGATCATTGTATTCGCAATCGTCGACATTTTGAATTAACTCAAATATGAAGCGAAGCGTGCTTGAATAGACACTGTCTTCGCCAACTGAAAGCAAAGATTCAAGTAATGCAGGATAATTATCGCCCTTTAGCTCATCACTTTTTGCCAATGCAAAACGAAATTTGTTTAATAACTCAACATAGCAAATATGGTCATCAATGCTTTCAAGGTCGTTTGGCAAAATATTTTTAAGCTCATTACGCAATTTTTCGAGGACCGTGAGATCCATCAAGTTAGAACTCCGATATTCATTCTTTATCCTGTCAATTTTTCTCACAATTATGACCTCTCAACTGTAATAATACCATTAGCAATCAATGTACTGTAAATATCAGCACGCTCGGCTTGCTGCATAATATCGTTATGTTTTTTCTCAAACCATTCGGTTACACTATCCATCTCGCTCTGACGCATCCTTCGAATATTATCCTCGAATGCATCTCCGATTTGCTGTTCCAGGATCCTTTTGCGGCTACGATAGTTGCTCTCAATGCTTTCAAGCTTATATCGCGCAGTCATTTTTGCATCTGCTGAGTGGTCTGCCCTTGCCGAACGAAGCATGAGAGCTTGCTTGGCCTCAAGTCCAGACCACATATCAGAAGATACCTTTCCTTCGAAATTTACCCCTTGAGCAGTTTGAAGGATATCTGTCATCTCCGCAGTTATTTCTTCGCTATCGCTGACAGTGGCAATATAGAAATGGGGATTAAGACCAGTATAATTCCATGCGTAGAAAATGGATAAGTGCCACTTGGTATGTGGTCTGAATAGTATTTGAGACTGATATAAGATACCTCGTTCGTCGCGTAATACATTGCAGCCTGTTTAACCAACGGATGTACTGCCGTAATGAAAAAGGCATTACGATCCTTCTCCGCTGCTTCTGGCTCGAAAGTTATACTGTGGTTCGGATTCTTTCCCTTTAAATAAAGTTCCCATTTGCGCTTTAGCGCAGAGCGGATACCTGACAGTTTTCTAAAATCTTCCAAAAGGATACCTCTGTCAACTGCGGAGAGACGGAGGGTTTTAGTATCACTTTCGCCAAAAATATAATTTACCTTTCCAAGGCGCTCCTTTAAATAATGCTCCACTAAATATTGCAGGCTTCGAGGGGATATCCACGGATTTTCAGCTTCCTGAATCTCTTTAGCCATAGTGTAATTTGACAGATCAAAGCCAAACAGGGCTTTCTCCTCGTCCTCGAGTTTACTCATTTCCTGCATCTTACGAATTTCATTGTCTGCCATCTGCTCCAGTTTATAGCGGCGTTCCTGATCTGTCAGTTTGCCATCAGCAGCGATTTGCTCGACCTGTCGCCCGATTTCACCGAGGATCTCTTCACATTCACCAACGCTTTGTTCAAAAACGCCGATACGGAGCAGGCAACGGTTATAAATATCTGCATCAACAGTTCCTGCAGTGATCACATTATAAATATTCACAGCCTCACTGGCCTGTCCTCTACGGTCAATGCGGCCAATACGCTGTTCAATGCGCATAGGGTTCCAAGGAAGATCATAGTTGATCATCATATCACAGAACTGATAGTCGAGGCCTTCAGAGCCAACTTCGGTGAACAGCAGAATGTCCAGAGCAGAAGGATCGCTCTTGGGAAGCTCGAATCGATTCCTGTATTCGCATCTGACATCATCTTTAACACTGCCATCAACTTGTTCCACGCGTAAGCCAGCCGCCGCCAGTTTTTTCTTTACATAGGAAAGTGTATAGCGGAATGTGCTGAACAGGATAATTTTATTGTTCTCCAGTTCCTGCTTTTGCTGGATGATAGAAAGGATGCTATCAAACTTTGGGTCTTCTTCCGGAAGATTATCGGCCAGTTCTAAAACATGGGTAGCAAGACTCTCAAGAGAAGTCGCAGCTTGTCCACTGAATTCAAAATTATCAATATCAATTTCTGGGTCATCGTTTATTTGCGCAAAACGTCTATCAATGAGATCCCTAATGTGGGGTGCCAGGCCAAAAATACAACTTGCCGCCTGGCGACGAATTGTACTCATCATAAACGGGACACTGCGAACATTGTGCAGAGTAGAGAGGGCCGTTCGCTCAAAGGCCAGGAGTTCGTCATGCAATGCCTGTTGTTCCGTTGTAAACTCAGTTTCCAAGGTATGAGTACGGCGAATGCAGAAATCCTGAATGTCTTTACGCCTTGTTCGATTAAGCATCGTGTTGAAACTATGCAAAGACTCAATATCCGTAATTAGCTTGACACGTTCTTCTCTGGAGACTTCCGGCTGGCGAAGTTTTTCAAGAATCAATTCATACAGAGGGTTTTTTGCGGTGACATTTTCACCCCATTGTGTTGTTAAAATGCCCTGTAACAGTTCAAGCGCATTTGCCTGCCAATCATCATCCGCCCTGCGTACAACATGGGCACATTGCGAAATGTAGGCATTGGGCTTTGACATCAAATTAAAAGTCGCCTTGTCCAATACTACATCAGGCCGGAGAAGGTTAAGGAGAGTAAACAAATCATCGTCGCCGGTTTGTAGCGGGGTGGCCGTAAGCATGACAACAGCATCTGCGTGATCACAGATGTATTTTACACACTTATACGCGAAAGCTTTTTCTTTTTCCATGCTACCGTTGCGAATATGATGGGCCTCATCAATGATGACTAAATCAAAATGTGGAGCAGGATCTAAATCCGTTAGACCATAGTTTTTACTTTTCATTCCACCTTCGCCGCTGTAAACACGGTTATCCAGAATAGAATATGGAACTATGGTTTTATTGTATCGACTTGGCCACTCTCCGTCGCGATCTGTATCGGAGAGAATTTGACGAAGTGTAGCACCATCAAGTGGAATAAAATCTTCGTCAAAGCGTTTCATTTCAAGCTCCCATTTTCGCTCTGTAACAAGCGGTTTAGGGCAGATGATCATGATGTTTTCGAGTTCATTTCTGGCCTCAAGTTCCTTAATGATAAGTCCTGCTTCAATTGTTTTACCTACGCCGACGCTATCTGCGATCAATATTCTGGGTTCATCGGATTTAATCAACTTCAATGCGGGACGGAACTGGTATGGGACAAAATCAATTCTTGCAGAATTCAAGGAATATAGATTCCCGGCAGAAGGATGATTGATCTGATATGCAGAGAGATAGCTTTGGAAGGTTTCAATACTTACCCAATGATACGACGGTGTATCGTTGACAAGTGCTATCTGATCCGAATAGTAAGTCTTGATCTCGCCATCAATGAATACCTGATAGCGCTTAATTTCTCCCAAATCTTCAACAGAAAAGACCAAGCCGCGTGCAGAAGGATTACCAACCAGGTACACCAAACTTTTTTCCGAAATGTTCTGAGATCTGGCTGATGTCGTTTCAACAGCAGGCACAAAGTCAACTGCTCTTGATGTTTTATTAATGTATCCGGGACTTTCTACTGCTTTCCGAAGCTCCGCAACATCCGACAAAATATCATGTGCCATATTGAGTTGTTCGAAAAAGCGTTGCAAAATATCAAGGTCACGAATGATGGAATCCTTGCCGGGTAACTCGCTACCGACATGTGCCCAATTGTTGCGGACGCCCTGCATATCACGGATGCATTCTCGTTCCTTTGTAGGGAGATACGCAAAACTGCGCATCTCATACCATGCCTTATCGGCAATCCTGAGAAGCGCAGCTAAATCAAAATCTGTCAGTTTAGTAAAGCCCTTTTGGGCAGCAAAAGTCCGCTGGTTATAACTGAGCTTCTGCAGAACGCACTCATCCCACCAGTTTTCAGTTACTTTAGGCAACATATCGTTAAGCCACTCGGCAAGTGCTCCAGTAGCTTGATGCAGGTATTCATTCATTGAACTTACTATGTATCTATCGTCCATTGTGCACCTCAATTCAGTAGTTAAACTTTACCTGTTGTGGAAAGTAGGCTCTGTATTTCACAAAATTTCTTATGTTGATTTTCCTTGTCGGATCATTTCCTATCTATGTGTGATTCGGTAACTTTCTGACTATTGGCGTAAAACCACTATATCACAAGAGTTGTACCATAAAAGGGACAACAAAACATCTTAGGATGCTATGTTGTTTATAAGATTACTACAAAATGAGACGAATTTCAACAAAGCGAATAAGCCAAGCTAAAAACTATATCCTCTTCTATGAATGACGAAACATATGGGGAGATACATGAGGCTGGAAAAGTATGACTGTCGCTATAAGTAAGCCGCACACTTTTGTGAAAGAGAAGATGTTGAAACAGCCGCAAGTCATCAAAAGCGATGACTTGCGGCTGTTTTAGTTGATTTGTTCCGTACCGGTAGTGCCCCTGGGGGTTCAGTTCGTTTCCCTATGAGATGGAGCACTGAGGGCCGCTCTCCTTTTGCGCCGTTCACAGCAGAACCTCCTCCCGAATGGGAAGGGCGTACCGCTGCCCGGCCTGCACCAGACGCCCGTCCTCCACCATGTGCTTGAGGATCAGGGCACACTGTCTGTCGCCGACGTGCAGGGGCGCCGCCAGATCCTGCCGGTAGGCCGGACCGGACTGCTCCAGAAATGTACGGATGACGTCATACTGCTCCTCCGGCGGCACCACCTGGCCGGCGGGGTAGTATTTGCCGCCGACCAGCACCAGCTTTCCCCGCTCAGCCAGCTGCCGGAGACGCTCGTAGGCCGCCACCTTGGACAGGCCGAGCAGCGACATGGCCTCCGACCGGGAGATGGTGCCTTTTTCGGCGGCGTAGGCCAGCAGCCGGGCGTCCTCGTTCTCCCGGCGCTCCTCCCGGCAGAGATCTCCCAGGCTGATGTGCTCCATCCCGCCCCGGATCAGGGCGGTCCGCACCATCTTGGACAGCCGGGGCTGGTCCAAGGGCCGCCGGGAGTTGGGCGTCAGCAGCACGTGCGGGTCCTCACCCGGCCGCCGGCGTCCCGCCGCCGCCCGCAGCAGGCGCCGCAGGGTGACGCCCAGGGCCAGGTCCCGGTCCGGCAGCCGCACCAGACCCCGGTCCAGATCCACCTGGTCCCAGGTCAGGGCTGTCATCTCCCGGACCTGCATCCCCAGCTTCCAACCCATCCAAAGGGCAAGCCCCACCGGGGAGCTGCCCTCCGCCTGGAGCAGCTTCCACATCAAAAAACCGTCCACCTCCCGCCGAGGGCGGGAGTCCTTCTGCCGCCCCTCCGGCAGATAGTCGGAGAAAACGGCATACAGAGTGGGGACGGCGATGCCGCTGATCCGGGCCACATAGGGCCAGTCGTGGGATTCCAGATGGCGGATGATGAAGTCGTGCCGCAGATCCATCAGGCTGATGCCGCCCAGCCCCGCCCGGTCCAGAGTTTTTCTGGCCAGGCGGGAAATGGACTCCGGCGGCATCTGCTGCCTGCGGCGGTCCGAGACCACCACGAAGGGAGTAGGCGGGTCGGGGCGCTCCGCCTGCCGGCGCAGGCAGTCCTCGGTCTCCGTCTCCAGCGGGATGGTCCGGTCCGGCAGCCGGAGCTGATGGGCAGAAAAGTCCACATCGTTCCAAGCGAGGCGCTGGATCTCCTCCCGGGTCAGCCCCTGCCGCCAGGCCAGGCGGAGGATCAGCCCCGCCGCCGTCTGCGTCTGCTCCGCCAGAAGCTGGGCCATGGCCCGGGCATCCGGCCGTCTCATGGTTACTTTGCTCACGTTCCGTCTCCTCCCGGTCAGGGGGAGCGATGAACGGCGGGTTACGACCGTATGACATACGGACTGAACCCTGCACCGCTTTGGACGCTCCCGGTCAGGAACGCCCAGAATTGTTCTGCTGTCTCCATGGGATGGCGGGTGCGGGCAGCTGCCCACGGGTGCCCGCACCGGGCGTACCTGCCGCCTCTGACTTTCACCGTGTTTCTGTCTGTTTCTGTCTGCCGCCGTTTGCCGGGAGAGCCGAAGGAGCTTCGATGGGGCCCGGCACCCCACCCGTCACACGGGCTGGCTATTCTTGCCGGACTGCTTCCCCCACGCCACAAGGCCCCGGATGATTAGGTCCCGGAACATCGCGTCCCGGGGGACGCCGGGGTAGCTGCTCTGCTTTACCGCGGTCAGTTCCGCCGCCAGCTCCGGCGTCACGGAGATGGTGAACCGTTTTTGATCTCTGTTCATGTACGCAGCTCCTTTCCATATAGTGGTTAAGTGAATTGGTGAACCTATTAAGGTTATTATAGTGGTTCACTGAACCGAAGTCAAGGGGGCTGCGGCTCTCTTTACACCGGTGGTTCACTCGTGTATAATAGGGCCAGAGGTGATAAGGATGGCAACAGACAGACCGCGTTACACGGTATCCGTGGACAATGAGCTGTTTCAGCAGATCGAGGATTTCCGCTTTGAGCGCCGGTTCCAGACCCGTTCGGAGGCGACCGTGGAATTGATCCGGCTGGGACTGGAATCCCTGAAAAAGGAACAGCAGACCCCGCGGGAGAAGCCGGCGGACGAGGCACGTGACGACTGACCGTCCGCCGGCGGCTCCGGCCGCGGGGACACCCGTGAAAACGGGAGCGCGCACCCCCGCCCTATCCTATCGGAGATAACTGAAACAGTTCTGATTCCGGCGCACCTCCGGGGGAGGCGGGAATCAACGAAAAAAAGACGGCTGCCGGGTTGGCAGCCGTCTTGGTGATTTTGGGAGATGGATACGGGAAGGGCACTCAGTAGAATTCCTTCAGACAGGCCTCCGCATCCGCCCAGGTGCCGGTGAAGGGGACGGGCGTCTCCATCTTCAGGGGCACCAGGGCGGTGGCGGAGCGGAGGACGGTGGGGATGTCAGCAGTCAGCCGCTCATTGATGTAGCCGGCAAAGGTGCAAGGAACGGCCAGGGCCCTCACGCCTGCCGGAAGTAGGATGCGATCTCCCGCATCCGCGCCGACTGGGATACATGGAAGGGGCACCGGCGGTCACAGTGGCCGCAGCTGATGCAGGCATCCGCACCCAGAGACAGGCTCCGGTAGTGCTCTGCCGCCAAGGCATCCCCCGCACGGGCCAAGTCATAATACTTGTTGATGAGGCCCACGTCCAGGCCGGCGGGGCAGGGCTGGCAGTGGTTGCAGTAGACGCAGGTGCCCTCCGCGTCTCTGGGGGTGAGGGAGCTGATGACGGAGTAGTCCCGCTCCGCCTCCCCAGCCCGCAGAAAGCCCAGGACCCGTTCCAGATCCGCCCGGTCTCGGACACCGGGCAGCACCGTCAGGACGCCGGGCTTGTCCAGGGCGTACTGGATGCATTGATATTCCGTCAGGGCCTGACCGAAGGGAGAGGTACGAGCATCCAGCAGCTGTCCGCCGGCAAAGGCCTTCATCACGGAGATGCCCACGCCCTCCGCCTCGCACCGGCGGTAAAGGGCCATCCGCTCCGTGGCGCTGCCGTTGGCATACTCGCCGTGCTGATAGTCGTAGCTGGGGTTGATGCTGAACATCATCATGTCCGCCAGGCCGGTGTCCAGCACCTCCCGGGCCAGGGCCGGCGTATGGGTGGAGAGGCCGATGTGGCGGACGACGCCCTGGGCTTTCAGCGCCTCCAGATACTGAAGAACGCCGTTGTCCACATACCGGCGCCAGTCGCCAGACTCGTCCATACAGTGGATGAAGCCGTAGTCGATGTAGTCCGTCCGCAGCTGCTCCAGCTGCCACGCTACCGACCGCTTGACGGTCTCCAGATCCGTGGTCCAGCTGTAAGGTTTACCGGCGGCGTAATTGGCGCCGAAGTGGACCTGGTAGAGCACCTGCCTGCGCACACCCGCAAGGGCGGCGCCGAAGATGGGGAAGCAGGCGGAGTCGGCAGTGGCCAGGTCGAAGTAGTTGATCCCCTGCTCCAGGGCCATCTCCAGCGTGGCGGCACCCTCTTTCGCCCCGACGGCGGGGAGGCCGCTGGTGCCCACGCCCAGGACGCTGATCCGGTCCCCGGTGCGGCGGTTGACACGGTATTCCATAGGTCGAAACCATCCTTTCCTGTTGCAGCTCTGCGGCAGCCGGAGTCCGGGCGCCGCGCCTCACATGACCCTATTATACCGCCTGAAATGAGAAATAGCGAATACCTGTTTTCTATGCTGAGACATACATTTCACACATATCACACTTGCGGCCCCACTGCGGCCATGATATGGTAGGGGAGAAGAGGAGGTGCGGCCCGGTGGAATTTCGGACGCTGAAGTATTTTTTGACTGTGGCCCGGGAGGAGAACATCACCCGGGCGGCGGCGCTGCTCCATCTGACGCAGCCCACCCTGTCCCGCCAGCTGATGCAGCTGGAGGAGGAACTGGGAGTCAAGCTGTTCCGTCGCAGCCAGCACCACGTCGTTCTGACGGAGGCCGGGATGCTGCTGCGCCGCCGGGCTCAGGAGATCGTAGAGCTGGCGGAGAAGACGGCCCGGGAGCTCCGACCGGCGGAGGAGATCACAGGCCGGATCTCCATCGGAAGCGGCGACCTGCGGAGCATGACGTATCTGGCAAAGCTCCTGGCTGCCTTTCACCGCCAGCATCCCCGGGTCCAGTATGAGATTTACAGCGGAGACTCCGACGGGATCAAGGAGCGGATCGAGCAGGGACTCCTGGACATGGGACTTCTGCTGGAGCCGGTGGACACCAGCCGCTACCAGATCCTCCGGCTGCCTGTCCGGGAATCCTGGGGCGTCCTGGTGCCGGAGGATTCGCCTCTGGCCCAGCAGGAGGTGGGGACGCCCGGGGACCTGGCGGACAGCCCCCTGATCCTGACCACCCGGGAGCTGATGCGCCGGGAAATGATCCGCTGGTTCGGCCCTTACGCAGACCGGATCCAGGTGGCGGCCAGCGGCAACCTGCCTTACAACCAGACCCAGCTGGCCCGGGAGGGGCTGGGGATCTATCTGGTGATCCGGCTGGATTGCGCCTATGACGGGCTGCGGTTCGTACCCCTCTCTCCGCCGCTGGAGTCGGGCACGGTTCTGGCCTGGAAGAAGACCGAGGTCCTTTCTGCCACCGCTGCTGCCCTGCTGCGATTTGCCGAGAAATACGTCGGCGGAATATCAGACCATCCGGTATAGGCATTGGACAAGGCGAAGTTCCAGATTTAGAATGGAGGCGTCCCTGCGGGGACGTCTCCACTTTCTGCCCTGAGGTGCGGGCGATGACGATCCAGGAGGCCAGCGAGTGCGATCAGATCTCCATGGAGGTCCTGAGGTCGGGCAGGCCGCGACCCGGAGCGGCTGAACCTGATCCTGACGCTTCGGGACATCGGCTTCACCGGAGAGGAGACGGGGGGCTATATGCGGCTGCGGCTACTGGTGGAGATACGGGCCGCCGCGCTGGCGGATATTCACACCCGTGAGCGGCAGGAGACACGCTGGCGGCAGAACATCCACACCGGGGCGGCGGTCTGCCCCGCATTCATAAGAAAGCATTGGGAGGTATGTTGCATGAAGATCATGGACAAGGCTGCATTTGAGGAACAGAACGTGTTTGGCCTGGGCGCGCCCAACGACGCTTTTGCCCGGTACTTTGCCGGCCGGTCCTATCTCAATCCCCTGACCCGCCCGGAGGACGGGCTGTTTCTGGCCAACGTCACCTTCGAGCCCGGGTGCCGGAACAACTGGCATATCCACCACGCCTCCGAGGGCGGCGGGCAGCTGCTGATCTGCACCGCCGGCGAGGGTTGGTACCAGGAGGAGGGCAAAGAGGCGGTCAGCCTGGAGCCCGGCAGAGTCATCGTCATCCCGGCGGAGGTCAAGCACTGGCACGGCGCCAAGCGGGACAGCTGGTTCAGCCACATCGCCGTCGAGATGCCCGGTGAGGCCTGCTCCAACGAGTGGTGCGAGCCGGTGAGCGACGCGGAATACGAAGCACTCTGAGCGGCTCCCGGCCGGGGAATCGCCGCTTGGCAACAAGGCACGGACAGTCCAAAGACTGTCCGTGTCTTGCTTTGCAGCAGCTCCGCCGGAATCCTTCCCGCCGGGGCGGAACGGGGGGCTGCACCGGATCCGGCTGCTGGCGGGCATCGGCCTCAGGCGGCCCTGCGGCGGCAGAAAGCGGAGACCAGATCCACCAGCCAGGACAAGGCGATCATGCCCAGCGCCAGAGTGCTGACATCATGCCAGGCGTATTGGTTCAGGGCCAGGATCAGCGGCGCGCCGATTCCGCCCGCACCGGCCAGGCCAAGGGCGGAGG
>NZ_CALADU010000019.1 GCF_937890665.1 uncultured Subdoligranulum sp. | reverse complement strand
ACAAGTACGGCCTGCCCCGCAGCGAAAACCGCGCCCCGGCGCTGGTGGACTGATGTCCGCCGTGGACGCCCGCCCGCCCTTTGCCGCCTTGGGCGGCGTGGTGCCGGCGGACTTTGAGGCGTTGCCCACCCCTTGCTACCTGTTGGACGAGGGCGCGCTGGCCCGCAATGCCGAAATCTTAGGCGATCTGGCCCGGCGGACCGGCTGCAAGGTGCTGCTGGCCCAGAAGGCCTTCAGCAACTATGACCTCTACCCGGTGCTGGCGCCCCATCTGGCAGGCACCGAGGCCAGTGGCCTGTATGAGGCTCGCCTTGGCGCCGAGAAGATGCCCGGCAAAGAGGTCCATGTCTTCTGTGCCGCCTACCGGGAGGACGAGATGGCGGAGCTCCTGCGCTGGGCCGACCACATCGTTTTCAACTCTCCGGCCCAGTTGGCCAAGTTCGGCCCGGCGGCCAAAGCCGCGGGCAAGATCGTGGGGCTGCGCATCAACCCGGAATGCTCCACGCAGGAAGGACACGCCATCTATGACCCCTGTGCCCCTGGCAGCCGGTTGGGCACCACCCGGGCCCAGTGGGACGCCGCCGTGGCCCAAAACCCGGCCCTGCCGGACCTGCTGGACGGGCTGCACTTCCACACCCTCTGCGAACAGGATTCCGACGCGCTGGCCGTGACGCTGGACGCGGTGGACGACAAGTTCGGGGACCTGCTGCCCAAGATGCAATGGCTGAACATGGGCGGCGGCCACCACATCACCCGCCCGGGGTACGATCTGGCCACGCTGGAGCGGTGTATCGCCCGGGCGCAGCACGACTGGGGAGTGACGGTCTACCTCGAACCGGGGGAGGCCTGCGCCCTCAACGCCGGGTTCCTGCTGACCCGGGTGTTGGACGTGGTGCATAACGGCGACACCACGGTGGCCATTCTGGACGCCAGCGCCGCCTGCCATATGCCCGATGTCATCGAGATGCCCTACCGCCCGCCGCTGCTTTCTGCCGCCGACCCGGGGGAAAAGCCCTGTACAGTGCGGCTGGCTGGGCCGACCTGTCTGGCGGGGGACGTGGTGGGGGACTACGGCTTTGATGCCGAACCCCGCCCCGGCGACCTGCTGGTGTTTGGGGATATGGCCATCTACACCACCTGCAAGAACAACACCTTCAACGGGATGCCGCTGCCCGCCATCTGGGTGCGGCAGACCGGCGGCGCCTGCCGGGAACTGGTGCGGTTCGGCTACCGGGACTTCCAGTACCGGTTGGGGCGGTAATTCGGTATGGTTTTGCCTTTCCCGGGGTATACTACCCCAAAACGGGAAGGAGAGATACCGATGATCCAAGAGGATACCATCCAACTGCTGCGGGAATGTGACGCCGGGGTAGCCATGGGCATTTCGGCCATCGATCAGGTGATGGACGTGGCCCGCAGCCAGTCCCTGCGGGATGCGCTGTCCCGCTGCCGCGCCGCACACCAGACCCTGCAGGACGAGATCGTGACCAAGCTCCACGACTTCCACGACGAGGGCAAGGAACCCAACCCCCTTGCCCAAGGCATGTCGTGGATCAAGACCGGGGCGATGCTGACGATGAACGAATCCGACGCCACCATCGCCGACCTGATCACCGATGGCTGCAACATGGGGGTCAAGTCGCTGAACCGCTACCTGAACCAGTACGAGGCCGCCAGCGAGGACGCCAAGGACATCACCAAGCGGCTCATTGCGCTGGAGGAAAAACTGGCCGAAGACATCCGCCGCTTTTTGTAAACAAACCAAAACCGCCCGCCAGGGAAATCCCGGACGGGCGGTTTTTCTATTGTTGAAAATTGTCTGCGCCGGCGGATATGTGCCGACTGGGGGGAACCCAAAGGGCTGCAAAGCTGCGCGCTGCCTGCGATGGCATCAGTGCAGCGGAGCAGGGAATGCGGTCACAGGATGGGGCAGCGCAACCCGTTTACAGACCCGGTAGGCGGAAACCTGCGGGACTGGCCCCCTCTTGGAGCGTTGTCACGCCGCCGGGTAGAGGATATCCGCTACCTTCTGGTAGGCTTCGCCCCAGCGGGCATTGGGCTTCAGGTGATAGAGCTCCTTCTCCATCAGGTAGAAGTGGTCGTTCTGTACCGCCGAGAGGGTGTCCCACGCGGGGTTAGAGGTCAGCGCCGCGTCCAGCGTTTTCTGGGCGGCGTCCTGATCGCTGCCTTGGAACACCACAAAGATGTAGTCGGGGTCATCGGCGATGATCCGCTCCATGCTCAGATCTTCCAGCAGGCTGGTGTCGCTGTCCGCAATGTTCACCGCGCCCAGATCGGCCAAGATCTCGCCCAGCACGGTGCCTTTGCTGTTCTTCACCTTGCAGCTCGTGCTGGCCGAGCGGAGCAGCAGCACCGTGGGGGCCGAACCGTCGTTCTGGGCCTTGGCTTTTTCCACCTGTGCCTGTACATCCAGACCGTAGGTCTGGTAATTCTCGGTGTGGCCGGTGATCTGGGTGCAGACGTCCAGCATCTCCAGATAATCGGTGAAGCTGTTGACGCCGAAATAGATCGTGGGCACGCCCAGCTCTTCCAACGAAGAGAGCAGTTCCACGTTGGAGGTGGTGTTGCTGCTGGCAATGACCAAATCGGGGGCGGCGGCGATCAATTCCTCCAAATTGGGTTCCATCAGGCTGCCCAAATTGGCGACCTCATCGCCCAAATTCAGGTCAAAATCGGTCCAAGCGTCATTGGCGGCTGCCACCAGCGAATCCTGTCCGCCGGCCAGACACCATACGTCGGCATAGCTGCCCAACAGAACCGCTACCCGCTGGGGCTGCACCGGCACCGTCACCTCCCGGTCCAGATCGTCGGTGAAGGTCAGGGTCTCGGCGGAGGCTTCGGGGGTGGCGGCGGTGGATTCCGCCGTGGCCGCGGTGACCGTGTCGGAGGCGGTGCTTTCCACGGCGGTTTGGGCGCCGCAGCCGGCCAGCAGCAGCGCTGCGCACAGGGCAGGGAAGATACGTTTCATCATAAAGTTGTGATTTCCTTTCGGTTGTGTTGTCTGCCCAGTATACCTTGCTGGGCAAAGGGTGTCAAGCAAACCAAAGCCCCGCGGGGCGAAAGGGAAATGACCTTTCACACCACGGGGTTGGGTTGTGCAAAAACTCAGCAATATTTTGCCACGATGGCCTGCAGGTCCTCCGGGTGGGCGGTGTGCCACGCCTCCCAGTCCTGTCCGGCGGCTGCGGCAGCCTGTCCCAGTTCCACCAGCAGGGCGGGCAGTTGTTCCTCGTAGACCAGACCCACCGGCTCGCCGAAACGCTCGGCGCCCAGCGCGTCGCTGCCGCCCAAGAACATACGGAAAGCGGGGGCGGGCTTGCCGCCGGGCACCGGCTTTACGCCGCCTTGGAACCCGATGGCACCGGCCTGATGGGCCGAGCAACTGGACGGGCAGCCAGAAATGCAGATCTTGGGCAGGGCACCGTCGGGAATGCCTGCTTCCCGCACAGCCTGCACACAGGCCTGCAGCGCCGCCTGACTGTCCCGCACGCCCTGCTGGCAGATCGCCGCGCCAATGCAGGCCACGCTGGTCTCAAACAGGGTCTTGGCGCCGTCGTCGGTGGCTTCCAGCACCCGGGCGGCTTCCTCTGCCGTCAGGTTGATGATATAGATGGTTTCGTGGGGGGCGACCCGGCACTCGGCGGCGGGCATATCCCGCAGCAGGGCGGCCAGCTCGGTGGGCTTGCCGGTGGGCAGAATGCCCCCGATGGGGTGGTAGGCCACGGCGTACAGCCCCGGCTGCTTCTGGGCAATGACCCGGGCGTTCTCGATCTCGCCGCTGCCGGTCTTGGTCACCGCTTTGGGGGTCAGGTTCAGATCCAGACCACCCTTGGCCTTGCAGGCTTCCAGATTTTCCAGATATACCCGGCGCAGTTCCTCCACGCCCAGCGTCTCCTGCATGTAGCGGGTGCGGGCTTTGGCCCGGTTCTCGTAGTTGCCGTGGGCACAGAAGGTGTCGATCATCGCCTGAATGGCGTACAGCACGTCGGTGGCGGGCAGCGCCTCGGCCACCAGCACGCCCATGCGGTGGCAGTTGCCCAGACCGCCCGCAATGTACAGCCGGAAGGTGCCGTCGGGCTGGGCCACAAAGCCCATATCCCGGAAGGTGGTGTGTACGCAGTCGTCCACACCGTTGCAGAAGGCGACCTTCAGTTTGCGGGGCATATGGATGTCCCGGCAGATGGACAGCAGATAGTCGCTGGCGGCCTCGACCCAAGGCATCACGTCAAAGGCTTCCCCGGCCTGTACACCGGTCAGGGGGCTGGCCATCACGTTGCGGGGGTTGTCACCGCCGCCGCCCCGGGTGATGATGTCCGAGTACGCGGCGTGCTCCATCACCACGGGCAGCAGGTCGGGGGTCAGGTTGTGGAGCTGGACGGTCTCACAGGTGGTCAGCTTCAGCGGGGCCACGTCGTATTTGCTGGCGATGCGGGCCAAGAACTGCAGCCGCGGGGCGGTCAGGCGGCCGCCGGGCAGACGCAGGCGCAGCATATGCTTGGTGCCGTCCCGCTGGGCATAGCTGCCGAATCCGCCGGAAATGCCTTTGTAATCCTTGCGGGACAGTTCCCCGGCGGCAAATTCCCGGGTCTTTTTATAGAAGTCTTCAATTTCGATGCGATAGAGGTTGAGCCATTGTTCATTCATACGGGCTGCTCCTTTTTATACTCACTCATTATACACTTGTAAATTTTATTATACCACGAAAAATGCAGATAAAACAACGGGGGAACTGCCAAAGTTCCCCCGTATCTTCAAGAATTTTTGGGAAAAGTGACCTTAATGGTGGTGCCGGTGCCCACCTGACTTTGCAGGTCGATGTGGGCGTCGTGGAGCAAGGCGATGTGCTTGACGATGGCCAACCCCAAACCGGTGCCGCCGGTAGCTTTGGAGCGGCTCTTGTCGACCCGGTAGAACCGTTCAAACACCCGGGACTGGCTGTCCTGCGGGATGCCGATGCCGTTGTCTTCCACTTCCAAGAAGGGACATCCATCCGGTCCGGTGCCGCAGCGCAGGTCCACATGGCCGCCGGGGCGGTTGTACCGGATGGCGTTGTCGCACAGGTTGGTGGCCAATTCCACCAGTTGGTCCCGGCAGCCCTGCACGGTGGCAGGGTGTACGTCGTATTGCAGGGTGACGTAGGCCTTGCGGGCGTTCACCGTCATGGTCTGGGCGATCTCTTTGACCAGCGACGCCAGATCCACCGGCACCATATCCGGCGGGGCGCTTTGTCCCCGGGCGGCTTGGGTGCTGTCCAGCTCGCTGAGCTGCAAGATGTCGCTGACCAAGGCAATCATCCGCTGGGCTTCCTTATGGATGCGGGCCGCAAAGGTGGGCACGTCGGCGCTCTTGGCCATGCCGGTTTCGATCAGCTCCGCATATCCCGAAATGCTGGTCAGCGGGGTCTTGAGCTCGTGGCTCACGTTGGCGGTAAACTCCCGGCGCATCGTTTCGTTGTTCTCCCGCAGTTTGCGGTCGGTTTGAACGGTGCGGGCCAAGGGGATCAGTTCCTCGTAGGGGACGTCCGCCTCGATGGTGTCCAGATTTTCCGCCAGACGGTTGATGGGCTGGACCAGCAGCCGGGTCAGCCCGGCCGAGAGCAGTCCGGCTGCCAGCAGGATCAGCACCAAGGCGCAGAGCAGCAGCGGCAGGGTGTCGGCGCTCAGGCCCCAGATGTTGTCCACTTCCTCGCCTACACGGACCACCTGCACCCCGGCGGGGGTGTCCACCCGCTGGGCGTAGTAGTGGGTCTCCCGGTCCATGGTCTGGCTCTGCCGGGTGCAGCTGCCGCTGCCTTGGGTCAGCGCCGCCTGAATCTCGGGGCGGTCGGCGTGGTTGGGCAGGCTGCCGCTGTGCTCGCTGTCGTACAAAACGGTGCCGTCCTCGGCAATCAGGGTACAGCGCACGCCGCTGTCGGCGGCCAAAACCGCCAGATCGGCGGGGTCGCCGGAATCATACAGGGCATACCCGTCGGCCAAAGTGGTGCACAGTGCTTGCAGGTAACGGTCTACTCGCTCGGTGTAGCTGCGCTGAAAAAGCAGGGTGGCGGCGGTCAGAGTGGCCAGCACGCAGAGCGCCCCCACCAGAATCAGCCCCCGGCAATACCGGCGGGTCATGCTCTGGGGCCGGGTCTGGCGCCGTTCTTCGTCACTCATCGGCGCCCTCCGTGCTCAGCTTGTAGCCCACTTTGCGCACCGTGCGGATGGCTTCCCCCGCAGCGCCCAACTTTTGGCGCAGGGTGCGCACATGCATATCGATGGTGCGGGACTCCAGCAGGTCATCGGTGTCCCACACTTCCTTCATGATCCGTTCCCGGGCAAGGACCTGCTCGGGATGCTCCAAAAAGAGGTGCAGCAAAGCGTATTCTTTAAAGGTAAGTTCTACCGGGGCACCGTCCACCCGGACGGTGCGGGACATATCGTCCAGCACAATGGTGCCGAAATGCAGCGTCTGGGGTGCCGGTGCCGGGGCTGCCGCAGCCGCCCGGCGCAGCACCGCCTTCACCCGGGAGATAAACTCCATGATGCCAAAGGGCTTGCACAGATAATCGTCGGCGCCATGGTCCAGTCCCTTGACCACGTCGATCTCGCTGGTCTTGGCCGTCACCATAATGACGGGAATGGTCTGGGTGGCGGGGTCGGCCCGCAGTTTGGTCAGGATCTGGTAGCCGTCCTCGTCGGGCAGCATCACGTCCAGAATCACCAGTTCCGGTGCCGCCAAATGCAACGCCGCCCAAAAACTGGCGCCGTCCTCACAGCCCTTGGCCTCGTAACCGTTGGTCTGCAGGGCGTACTGTTCCAGCTCACGGATGCTGGCGTCGTCTTCGACGATATAGATCATGGAAAATCAAAACTCCTTTTACTGCTGCCCGGCGTCGGCAGTGGCCGTGACGGGCGCGGAATCGGCGGGCACTTCCCCGGGGAAGGTGTAGCGGCCGCGGTATTTCTCGTACCGCTGCTCAAACTTCACGCTGCCGCCGTTTTTAATGTTGTTCAGGTATTCGTGGGTGTCGAACTTGTCGTCGGCCACCTCGATCATCGCCACCGCAATGTTGGAGCAGTGGTCGGCGATCCGCTCATAGGCGGTGAGCAGGTCATCCAGCACAAAGCCGTACTCGATGGTGCAGGTGCCGGCCTGCAGACGGGCAATGTGACGGGTCTTGACCTCCCGCACCAGACCGTCCACCACTTCCTCCAGCGGTTCGATCTTGCCGGCAGCGTAGCAGTCGTGCTTCTGGAAGGCATCCACCGTCCGGTTGACGATGTCCTGCAAAGCGGCTTCCAGCACGCTCAGGTCGTCCAGCGCCTCGTCGCTGAACCGGATCTTCTTGTCCCGGATCTCCTCGGCGGCTTCCAGCAGGTTTACCGAGTGGTCGGAAATCCGTTCAAAGTCACCGATGGTGTGCAGCAGGGTGTTGATGGTGCGGTTGTCCGCCTTGCTCAGCGTCCGGCCGGACAACTGGACCAGATAGGTGCCTAAGGCGTCTTCGTAGTGGTCTACGGCGTCCTCCTTGCGGCGGACCTCGTCGGCAATGGCGTCATCCCACTTGCGGGTGGTGGACATCGCCTGCAGCAGCGCGGTACGGCAGATCTCGGCCATATCGCCGCCCACCAGCATGGCGCGGTTGATGGCCACAGCCGGGGTGGAGAGCAGACGCTCGTCCAGCAGGGTGTTCTGCTCGGGCTTTTTGTCGTCGGGCACCGTCAAAATGGCCAGACGCACCAACAGTTTGTTGAAGGGCAGCAAAATCGCCGTGGTGGTCAGGTTGAACACCGTGTGGATCACCGCGATGTTGAAGGCGTTGGCCTGTTCATAATAGAAGGAGAAGTGGAACACGGCGTTGAGGGCATAGAACCCGGTTAGGAACACCGTGGTGCCAATGACGTTGAAATACAGGTGGATCATGGCGGTACGGCGGGCGTTCTTGTTGGCGCCGGCCGAAGAGATCAGCGCCGTGACGCAGGTACCGATGTTCTGGCCCATGATGATGGGCATGGCGGCCGCGATGGACACCGCACCCGTCGAGATGGACAGCGCCTGCAAGATACCCACCGAAGCGGAGGAGGACTGGATGATGGCGGTGAGCAGCGCGCCCACCAGCACGCCCAGCACCGGGTTGGTGAAGGCCAAGAAGAGATCGCCGAACCAGGGGGCGTCGGCCAAGGGGGCGGTGGCGTTGCTCATCAGGTCCATGCCGGTCATCAGGATGGCAAAGCCCAAAAAGATCTGGCCGATGCCTTTCTGGCGTTCCTTACCGAACATGAACAGCAAGATACCGGCGAAGCCCAGCAGAGGCGCCCAAGCGTCGGGGCTCAGCATCTGGATCAGGAAGCTCTCGCCCTGCAAGCCGGTCAAGCTCAGCAGCCAGGAGGTGACGGTGGTGCCTACGTTGGCGCCCATGATCACGCCCACCGCCTGATACAGATCCATCAGACCGGAGTTGACGAAGCCTACCACCATAACGGTGGTGGCGGAGCTGGACTGGATGACGGCGGTGACCGCCAAGCCCAACAGCAGGCCGCGCAGCGGAGAGGAGGTCATCTTGCTCAGGATGACTTGCAGTTTGCCGCCGGCTGTCTGTTCCAGACTTTTGCCCATGACGTCCATGCCGTAAAGGAACATGGCCAGACCGCCCAGCAGTACAAAGATGTTGAAAATACTCATACGGGGACCATCCATTCTCTTATTTGGTTTTCAAAACCGCGCGGTATCCGGCCCAGCCCACCCCGCAGCCTGCCCTATTCATAAGGAAAAGCCTTTGGGGATCTGGGCGCGTCCCGCGCCCTATACCGCTCTCTATTATAATGTATCGCTGCGGCGCAGCACCAGCAGGGAACGGTAAAGGATTTGTAAAATCTGTGTAAAATGGGCCGTTTGCCGTCGTTTTTGCCGCCTTGGAGCGGGAAAATTTGCAGGTTTTTTACCTATTTTACAATTTCTTTGCAATGAAGTTGTGCACTTTGCATATTCTTTACGCCGATTGTACGCCACCATGGTCGATTCCCCAAGCGGTTCGCGGTACAATGGTCGTGCTCCCGGAAAAACGGGGGCAGCAAAACAACCAAAAGAACACTTGAAGATTTGGTAAAAAGGGAGAAGAAATAGTTATGAAACGTACCTCTGTTGTTGCTTCCGTTCTGGCCGCGACGATGGCGCTGAGCTTGGCTGCCTGCGGCAATACCGCTTCCAGCAGCGAAGCTTCCTCCGCCGCTTCGGAGAGCGCCACCTCCACCAGCGAGGCCGCTTCCACCGAGGCAGAAGCCACCGGTGACTTCGACACCGAGCAGGACATCACGGTTATCACCCGTGAGGATGGTTCCGGCACCCGCGGCGCTTTCATCGAGCTGACCGGCGTGGAAGAGAAGAACGACGCCGGTGAGAAAGAGGATATGACCACCGCCGCCGCTGCCACCCAGAACTCCACCAACGGTGTGATGACCGCTGTGGCCAACGACGAGACCGCCATCGGCTACATCAGCCTGGGCTCTCTGAACGACACCGTCAAGGCTGTCACCGTGGACGGCGTGGAGGCTACCTCCGAGAATGTTTCCAACGGTACTTACACCTTGGCTCGTCCCTTCAACATCGTTACCAACGGCGAGGCCACTGACCCCGTGGCTGTGGACTTCATCGGCTACTGCATGAGCGCTGACGGTCAGGCTCTGGCCACCGAGGAAGGCTACATCGGCGGCGAGGGTGCCGAGTACACCTCCACCCAGCCCAGCGGCAGCATCACGGTGGGCGGTTCTTCCTCCGTCTCTCCGCTGATGGAAAAGCTCATCGAAGCCTACGGTGAGGTCAACCCCAACGCCACCATCGAGATGCTGACCACCGACTCCACCACCGGTGTGACCGGCGCGCTGGACGGCACCTACACCATCGGTATGGCCAGCCGTGAGCTGAAGGACACCGAGACCGCCGAGGGCGCTACCGCCACCGTGCTGGCTATGGACGGCATCGCAGTCGTGGTCAACCCCGCCAACACCACCGCGAACCTGACTGTGGATCAGATCAAGAGCATCTACACCGGCGAGACCACCGTCTGGGCCGACGTGCAGTAAATCTTTCGCATCCCCCAACGGCTGTTGCAGCTCCGGCAGCGACAGCCGCTTTTTATGGTAGCGATTTCCCACGGTTTTCCCCCATCCAAGGAGCGTGTATAGGAAAATGAAAACGAAAACCGCCAAGACCCGGGAATGGGTCATGCAGGGCATCTTTACTGCCTGTGCCTGCATCTCGATTTTGGCCGTCGCGCTGATCTGCATCTTCTTGTTTGCCAACGGCCTGCCCACCATCTTTAAGATTGGCCCCCTGAACTTCCTGCTGGGCACCACCTGGAAACCCGGCAACGACATCTACGGCATCCTGCCTATGATTCTGGGGTCCATCTATGTCACCGCCGGCGCCATTGTTGTGGGCGTGCCCGTCGGGCTGCTCACCGCCATCTATATGTCCAAGTTTGCCTCCCCCGCCATCAACAAGGTCATGCTGCCTGCGGTTCAACTGCTGGCCGGCATCCCCTCGGTAGTGTACGGCTTCTTCGGCATGATCGTGCTGGTGCCCGCCGTGCAGACCATGGTCAAGAGCGATTTCTTCAAGGACGTGCTGGGCGTCAAGAGCGGCAAGGGCATGAGCCTGTTCACCGCCGCGGTGCTGCTGGGCATCATGATCCTGCCCACCATCATCACGGTGAGCAAGGCCAGTCTGGACGCTGTGCCCACCAGCTACTACGAGGGTAGTCTGGCGCTGGGCGCCACCCATGAGCGCAGCGTTTTCTTCGCTGTGCTGCCCGCCGCCAAGAGCGGTGTGCTCTCTGCGGTGATCCTGGGCATTGGCCGCGCCATCGGCGAGACCATGGCCGTGGTCATGGTGGCCGGTAACCAGACCTGGATGCCCAAGGGCTTGTTCCAAGGCCTGCGCACCATGACCTCCAACATCGTCATCGAGATGGGCTATGCCGCCGATCTCCACCGGGAGGCTCTGATCGCCACCGGCGTGGTGCTCTTCGTTTTCATTCTTCTCATCAACCTCTGCTTCAGCATCGTGAAAGGGGGCAGCCAGAATGCCTGACATTACCGTTGGCGGCCGCGACAAAGCGGCCGGTATGGGCAAAGTCAAGGCCCGTATGGTGTTCCCCTCCGGCAACCAGAACCGCACCTCCGCCCGGGTACAGGCGGGTATCCTGCGGTGGCTGGTCCGCATTGCTGCGCTGCTCACCGCTGCGGTGCTGATCTTCCTCATCGGCTACATTTTGGTCATGGGCATTCCCAACCTCAAACCCTCCCTGTTTGAGTGGGAATACAACTCCGACAACGTTTCGCTGATGCCCGCCCTCATCAACACCGTCATCATGACCGCCTTCTCGCTGGTCAGCGCCACGCCGCTGGGCATCTTTGCCGCCATCTGGCTGGTGGAGTACGCCAAGCGGGGCAACAAGCTGGTGCGGATCGTCCGTGTCACCACCGAGACCCTGCAGGGCATCCCCTCCATCGTCTACGGCCTGTTCGGCATGCTCTTCTTCGTCACCCAGTTGCACTGGGGGTACAGCCTCATCGCCGGCGCCTTCACGCTGGCCATCATGGTGCTGCCCGTCATCATGCGCACCACCGAGGAAGCCCTCATCGCGGTGCCGGATTCCTACCGGGAAGGCTCCTTCGGTCTGGGTGCCGGTAAGCTGCGCACCGTCTTTACCATCGTACTGCCCAGTGCCATGCCCGGCATTCTGTCCGGCATCATTCTGGCCACCGGCCGTATCGTGGGCGAGACCGCTGCCCTGATCTACACCGCCAGCTCGGTGGCCAAGATCCCCGACAGCGTCTTCAGCTCTACCCGTACGCTGGCTGTCCATATGTACCTGCTCTCCAACGAGGGCCTGCATGTGAACGAAACCTACGGCACCGCGGTGGTGCTGCTGGTGCTGGTACTGATCATCAACTGCCTGTCCAGCTTCATCGCCGGCAAACTGGCCAAACATTGAAACGAGAGGGACCTACCGTGAATAAATTCGAAGTCAAGAACATGGATCTGTATTACGGCAGCTTCCATGCGTTGAAAGACATCAACATTTCCATCCCCGAAAAGGAGATCACCGCTTTTATCGGCCCGTCGGGCTGCGGCAAATCCACCTTTTTGAAGAGCCTGAACCGGATGAACGATCTGGTGGAAGGCTGCCGCATCTCCGGCGACATCCTGCTGGACGGCGTGGATATTTATAAAGATAAGATGGACGTGAACGTACTGCGCAAGCGGGTGGGCATGGTGTTCCAAAAACCCAATCCCTTCCCCATGTCCATCTACGACAACATTGCCTACGGTCCCCGCACCCACGGCATCCACAACAAGGCCCAGTTGGATGAGATCGTCGAGCGTTCCCTGCGGGATGCCGCCATCTGGGACGAGGTGAAGGACCGCCTGAACAAGAGCGCTCTGGGCATGTCCGGTGGTCAGCAGCAGCGTCTTTGCATCGCCCGGGCATTGGCCGTGGAACCGGAAGTGCTGCTGATGGACGAACCCACCTCGGCACTGGACCCCATCTCCACCTCCAAAGTGGAGGAACTGGCGATGGAACTCAAACAGAACTACACCATCATCATGGTTACCCACAACATGCAGCAGGCAGCCCGTATCTCTGACAAGACGGCCTTCTTCCTGTTGGGCGAACTGGTGGAGATGGGCCCCACCGAGAGCGTCTTTGCGACCCCAGTGGACAAGCGCACCGAAGATTATATCTCCGGCCGTTTCGGTTGATGGAAGGAGAAGATTATGGCTTTTACTATGCCTTATAGCAGCCGCAAGGTCTACGATGCCGAGCTGATGCAGCTTGACACGATGCTGGCCCGGATGGGCCATGCGGCGGGCGGCGCCATCGAGAGCGCCATGACCGCGCTGCGCAACGGGGACATTGAACTGGCCCGGGGGGTCATTGCCCGGGACAGCGAGATCGACGCCGCCGAGCACGAGATCGAACACCGCTGCCTGACGCTGTTTTTGCGCCAGCAGCCGGTGGCGGGGGACCTGCGCAAGGTTTCCACCGCGCTGAAGATGGTCACCGACATTGAGCGCATCGCCGATCAGGCCAGCGACATTGCCGAGATCACCCTGCATCTGCACCCCGAAGGGGCCCGCAGCGTGGGCGTGATGGAGGACTTGGACAAGATGGGTGACATCGCCCTGCGGATGGTCAAGGACGCCATCGGCGCCTATGTGCAGGTGGACCTGTCCATGGCGGCACAGGTCATTGCCAAAGATGACGAGTGCGATGCGATGTTCAGCCGCATCAGCGGCGAGATCGCCCAGTACATTGCCGCCCACCCCGCCGACGCCGAGACCGCGCTGGATCTGTTTATGATCAGCAAGTATCTGGAGCGTCTGGGCGACCACGCCGTGAACGTGGCCGAGTGGGTGGAGTTCCTCAAGACCGGCG
>NZ_CALADU010000018.1 GCF_937890665.1 uncultured Subdoligranulum sp. | reverse complement strand
GCTCCTATCCGATCAAAGTCTTTAACCGCCGGGTGCAGTACAAATTCACCATAAACCGGAATCTCACGATCCTGCGGGGGGACAGCGCCACAGGGAAAACCACCCTGATTGATATGATCGCGGCGCACCAGTCCAATGGGGAGAGCAGCGGCGTCACGGTGCAGTGTGCCCGTCCCTGCGTTGTCCTCACAGCGATGAACTGGCAGTTGAATCTGGCGCAGATCCAGGACAGCATCGTTTTTATCGACGAGGGGGACCCGTTTGTAGCCACCCACGAATTTGCCGCAGCGGCCCGTGCAAGCAGCAATTACTATGTGATCGCCACCCGCACCAGCCTGTTCTCGCTGCCCTACAGCATCACCGAAGTGTACGGCATCAAGAACAACGCCGGGAACCGCTACCAGGGGACCAGGCGTTTGTACAGCAGCTTCTACCCGCTGTACACCCCGGCCACCGACCTGCCCACCCGGCCGGACACCGTGATCGTGGAAGATTCCAACGCTGGATTTGCGTTCTTTTCTGCGGTCTGTAAACGGTACGGCATAGAGTGCATCAGCGCGGGCGGCAAGGCGCGCATGTATCAGGCCATTCTGGATTGCAGCCCTGAGAAGGAAATTCTGGTGATCGCAGACGGAGCCGCTTTTGGGCCGGAGATGGAACGGGTTCTTTCCTTGGTCCATGTACGGCCTTTGAGCATCTATCTGCCCGAATCTTTTGAATGGCTGATCCTGCAATCAGGCGTGATCCACAGCCAAAAGGTTCCGGCCATCCTTGCCGATCCGGCACAGTATGTGGAAAGCAGCCAATATTTTAGCTGGGAGCGATTTTTTACCGACCTTTTGGTCACGGAATCCCGCCAAATGCCCTATCTGCATTATCAGAAAAGCGAACTGGACCCCGGCTATCTGCAAGATAGCGTGATGGACGCCATCCTAAAGCGCGTCAACACCGATACCCGCAGTTTTGAAAAATAGAATCAAACCAACTACGAAAGCCGATTTCCTTATATAAATAAGGAAGTCGGCTTTTTTCATAACAACGAAAGGGGACGATCCACATCAGAAATTTATGGCCTACACCAAAATCAAAGCGGTGAAGAACCATCTGGCGCGGTGTCTGGATTATACCGCCAACCCAGTCAAAACGGAGCGATTTTCGGAAGAAGATCTGTCCCGCCTGCTGGACTACACCCAAAATTCCAAAAAGACCGAACATCAATTGTATGTAACCGGCTTCAACTGCGACCCGGCCAATGCCTATACCACCATGACCGCAACCCGGAAACGGTGGGGGAAGAACAGCGAAGGCCATGTACTGGCCTACCACCTAATCCAGAGTTTCAAGCCCGGCGAAGTGACGCCGCAGCAGGCACATGACATTGGCTGCGAATTTGCCAAACGGTGTCTGGCCGCCCACTATGAGGCAACGGTCAGCACCCATCTGGACCATGCCCATCTGCATAACCATATTGTATTTAACTCCGTGTCTTTTACAGATGGTAAAATGTACCGCAATCAGTTCCGCGATTACTATCAAGGCATCCGGCAAGTTTCTGATGATCTGTGCCGGGAAAACCGGCTAAACATCATTATTCCCAAAGGGGCAGGAAAGAACTACGGGGAGTGGGCAGCGGAAAAGAGCGGACGCCCCACAGTGCGCAGCACTGTTAAATCAGATGTGGACCGCGCCCTGGCGCGTGCCGTCAACTGGACAACCTTTATTTTAACTTTGAACCAGATGGGATATGAAGTCAGCTATGGCCGCCATGTCAAATATGCCAAACTGCGGCCCAAAGGTTCCCAACGGGCAATCCGTTTCAAATCCCTTGGCCCCGGATACAGTGAACAGGAACTGCGCGCCAGGTTGGAGCGCCCCCAGGACCATACGTCGGTTCGGCGCTTCGCTGCCGACCCTTTGGTCCGCAAAAGGGGCCGCCTGCATCGTACTTACCGTCAGCACGACCACAAAAAAATCACGGGCTTTATGGCCCTGTATTACCACTATCTTTACCTGTTCGGCAAAGCGCAAAGGCGGAGAAATTCTTCGCGGAAAACGCATTTTCTTCTCTGGAACGATTTTCGTACCTTTGACAGATATACGCAGCAGGCTCAGTTTCTTTGGGAAAACAACATCCAATCCACAGCAGATCTTCAGCGGAAACGCACAGAGATCAGCGCGAAGCTGGGCAGTCTGACGGTCAAACGGAAAACGCTGTATAAACGCCGATCCAACACGGCCAACGGCAGGAACAAGGCCGATCTGAGCCAGGAAATCCAGGCACTAACGGCAGAACTGCGTACCTTACGGAAGCAATTGCAAATCTGCGACGCCATCGAACAGGATGCCGAACATCTGCGTCAACAAATCGCCGCCCTGCGTTCTGCAGAGCGAAAGGCCGAACAGGAACGCGAACAAATCAATCAACGAAGGGAGAGAGAACGCCATGAGTACAGGCGGTGATGCTGCGGACCAGATGGTCCGGGAAAGCATCGAAATATTGGAAAGTTCTGTAAAACTCAGTGCGTTGGGGGCCAAAAATCTGGCCGCCATCGCCATAGCCCTGGCCAAAGATAACCCCAAAATGCGCGGAAAAACCAACCTGGACCGACTTTTGAAAGACGGGAAGGAACTCCAGGTCTTTCCCTTGAAGCAATCCGACTTAAAGGAATTCCACCAGCAGGCCAAGCAGTACGGGGTTCTCTTTGCCGCCATCAAAGAGAAGAACGGGGAAGGGGAACTTTTGGACATCCTTACCCGCGCAGAAGATGTGGCAAAACTCAACCGCATATTTGAGCGCATGGGATACGCGATTCCCAAAGAAAAGAAGTTTGAGAGAAAAAACGCAGCGACCCGCTATCGGTGCGAAAGCGCCTTGCCGATTCAGCGGGCTGGTTCAGAAAAAACCAATCAGGAGGTTACTTCGATGGATAAACCCTCTGTACGGCTTGCTATCCGTAATTTCAGGGCACGGGCCATGGAAATCGGCAAACAGGCCGTCCCGGACAAGGCGCGCACTGACCAGAATAAGGAGCGATAATACCATGGAGCCGTTTATCTTCCCAAAATCCCCCAAAAATCCCTGCAAAGGCGGCGGGCGATGAACCGTCACGGGCCTACTCCCACAGAGTATCTTCTGTGGGTTATTCTTTTTGTGCCATTGCTCTGGCTGGCCGTCGCCCTGGCACAAGCACACAGTGAAGCGGGCAACCTTGCGCAAATGCTGGAAATTCTAAGCCGCCTTGTCAACGCACCGCTTTCCGTCCGCTGGACTGCCGACGCCCCCAAGCTGGTATTGATCGTCAGCATTCTGTACCCGATGCTGGTGGTTTATTATCTTACGGAACAGGCCGATCTGCGGCCCGGTGCAGAGTATGGTACTGCACGGTGGGGGAACGCCAGAGCGCTCAATCGCAAATACCAGGACCGCCGCCATCCCGCCAACAACTACATTTTTACACAGAATGTCAAAATGGGGATGGATACGCATAAACACCGGCACAACTTGAACGTCATCGTCATCGGCGGGTCCGGCGCGGGCAAGACCCGCTTTTATGTGAAACCGAACCTTTTGCAGAGCGTCGGTTCCTATATCATCCTGGACCCCAAGGGGGAGATCCTGCGGGACCTGGGCGGAATGTTTGAATCCCAGGGCACCGCCGTCACGGTGATCGACCTGGTTCATTTTAAGGGGCACTACAACCCGATGGCCTACTTGGAAACTGACGAAGAAGCCATCAAGCTGGCCCACGCCATCGTCCACAACACCAAGCCCAAAGATGCCGTTGGCAGTGCGGACAAATTTTGGGATGATTCCAGCATGATGCTGATTTCGGCCATTATTTTGTTCCTTCTCTACGAAGCCCCCGCCAACGAACAAAACCTTTCCACCGTCATGTACATGATTCTGAACGGGCAGGTATCGGAAGACGAAAGCTATCCCGCGCCGCTGGCAATGCTCTTTTCCGAATTGGAGGAACGCGACCCGGACCACCCGGCAGTCTTGCAGTTCAAGAGTTTCCAGTTGGGCAACGCCAAAACACTGCAATCCGTTCTGATTTCTGCCGCCGCCAACCTGTATATGTTTAACTCGGAACAGTTTGCCTATATGACGGGAAAGGACGAAACCTTCCTGCCGCAGCTTGGGCTGCAAAAGCGGGCAATCTTTTGTGTCATCCCGGATAACGACGAAACCTACAATTTCCTTATCACCATGCTGTACACACAGATTTTCGACCAACTGTTCCGGCTGGCGGATTCCAACCCCGATTACAAAGGTGCTTTGCCAGTTCATGTCCGCCTGATGATGGACGAATTTGCCAACGTAGCCCTGCCGAAAGACTTCAAGAAGATCCTTTCGGTTTGCCGCAGCCGCAATATCAGCTGCGACATTATTCTGCAGAGCATCGCGCAGCTCAAAAGCCTGTTCAAAGATGATTGGGAGGGAATCGTAGGCAACTGCGATTCCCTCCTCTACCTGGGCGGCAACGAATACGGGACCTTTGAATATCTGTCCAAGATCCTGGGCAAGGAAACTGAACGTACCGTATCCCACAGCATCGGGCGCGGCAGTCATGGTTCATCCAGCGAAAGCCAGCAAAAAGCCGCCCGCGATCTGGCTACGCCGGACGAGATCCGCCGCATGAGCAATGATGACGCTTTGCTACTGTTCCGCTCAGAAGACCCGGTGGTGGACAGGAAATATGATTTGATGAAACACCCCAACATCAAACTGACCCCGGACGGTGGTGCGGCCCCCTATGTAACCCCCTACGATTTTATGCAGATGGCGGTTTCCATTTCGCCCCAGGAACTGGAAACCGTAGAACCCGACAAAATTCCGAAAGAAACCCTCAACAACTATGAATTGATTGATTTGGAGGAACTCGATTATGCACTGTAATGAAAAATCCCCCCGCCTTATCCGCAGCCATGCGGATAAGGTGAAGCGCACGTATCTGACTGTGGCTGTATCGGCGGCGCTTTGCCTGCTGACGGCCACCCCCGTTTTTGCCGCCAGTGACCCGCTGACCACCATCAACAACCTGAGCGATTTTGTGTTCAGTGCCATTAAAGCCATTGGCGCGATCCTGCTGGGTTTCGGCCTGGTGCAAATCGGCCTTGCCCTCAAAAGCCACGACGCCGGGCAACGGGCACAGGGCTTCATGACCTTTTTCGGCGGCATTGTCATCTACTTTGCCAAGGATATTCTCGACCTGATTCTGGCGTAACAGAGTTGCTTTTCTTCATCCATAACAGCGAAGTCGTGTTGATCGATTTATCCATTGTCATGCACCTATCTCTTGTATAAAATAAAAGCACAGAACAAAAATCCGTCTGTAAAGATAGGTTTTTAGAGGGCTGGTGCATGCACCAGCCCTTATTTTTATGCCTGCCATATTCTCCGCCGCCATCCGCGCTCTACGGTATGGCGGCATTTCTTTTTAAGGGGGTGATTTTATTTGAACCAAAATTGGATTGTCGAAAATCTGAACAACGCTTTCGCCACCTGGAACGGGAAGCTGGCCGAACTGTGGGATCTGGTCACTACCAGCCCCGCCACCTTCAAAGGCGGCGCGGTTTGGGGGATCATGCAAACAATCCACGGTGCCATGCTGGCAATCGGTTATGCGCTGGTGATTTTGTTTTTCGCTATGAGCCTTTTTAAAAACACCGCAAATTTCCACGAATTGAAACGCCCCGAAGCGGCCCTTCATTACCTGATCCGCTTTGTCGCCGCCAAAACGGCAGTAGGCTACGGCATGGAAATCATGCTCAATGTCTTTGAGGTCTGCAACGGTATTGTCAGCCAGATGGCTTCCAGCATGGGCGGCATCTCCCAGGCGATGGTTTCTCTGCCTGGCGAAGTCCAGGCAGCCATCGAAAACGTGGGCTTTCTCGCCAGCATTCCGCTATGGCTCGTCACAATCCTGGGCAGCCTTTTCATCACGGTATTGTCTTTCCTTATGATTCTCACGGTATACGGGCGCTTCTTCCGCCTTTATATGTACACAGCCCTGGCTCCGATCCCACTGGCAACTTTTGCCGGCGACAGCACCCAGTCGGTGGGCGTTGCCTTCCTCAAAACCTATGTAGGGGTCTGCATGGAGGGGGCCGTGATCGTGTTGGCCTGCATTATCTACGCGGGATTTGTGGGCACCCCGGTCGTAACAGGCGGGGAAGCCACCACCATGGTTTGGAGCTTCCTGGCCGAAGCTGTTTTCAATATGCTGGTCCTTGTGGGGCTTATCAAAGGGTCCGACCGCATCATTCACGAGATGATGGGGCTGTAAAAAGCCCTTGCGGACGTAGTCAAATTGTGATACAACAAGGACAGAGAGGTGATCCCTATGATGCAAACATTTGTCCGTCCATCCCGGGACCTGCGCAATCATTATGCCGAGATCTCCGACCTTGTCAAGAACCACAATCAGGTCATCATCACCAACAACGGCAAGGGCGATACCGTTTTGATCAATATGGAGGACTACGCGCAGTACGAGGAATTCCTGCATTTCCGCTATGTACAGGAAGAACTGTGCAAAGCCAAACAGCAGGCGGCCACCCCGGATACCCAATGGGCTTCCCACGAGGAAGTCTGGGACAAGATAAGGGGAACATATGGCGTATAAACTGCTGTATCTGCCTCTGGCTGTTGAGGACATCGACCGTCCGTCAAGGGCGTTTTTCCCCATTTTCTAAACCCATGGAAAATTCAGCCAAGTTCAACTTTTGGAGCACAAAAAGTTGAATTCATTTTCAAAAAACACCTTTTAAGCAGCAGTTTTCCAAATGAGTTCAACCTGGAAGCTCCATTCGATATTTTTCGCCGTTTTCCTTTATATAAATATTTCCTTCAACAGCGTCCTGATGGCCACCTCCATCTGGACGCTATTTTTTGTATTCCCGGAGGTGAGATTTTGCAAGTCAACATCAACAAGGAATTCCAGCACTATGAGGAAGATGTCTTTATGGGCCTGTCCCTGCGGCAGCTTCTTTGGTCCGGCGTCGCCGTAGGCACCGCCGTGGCCGTCTACTTCGGTTTGCAGCCCTGGCTTGGGCAGGAAACTGTCAGTTGGGTCTGCATCGTCGCCGCCACCCCTTTTGCCCTGGCTGGCTTTTTTCAGTATGACCAACTAACCGTCTGGCAATTTTTGAAAGCCGTTTTTGAAACGGAATTTCTTCGGTCCGGCCCCCGTATGTGGGCCGCCGAGAATCGCTTTGAACCCCGGCCGCAAGCCCATAAAAAGCGCGGATTCCCGCGCAGCAGGAAGGAGAACCCGAACCCTTGAAACTCTACGAATACGCCTCTACCCGGAATACCTGGGGCGGGGTAAGCACACCCAAATCCGTACAGAAAAGCATCCCTATCGACCGTATCTATGAGGACGGCATGTGGCGTTCCGGCCATGTATACAGCCAAATGTGGAGCGTATCTGACATCAACTATGCCATGGTATCCGACAGCAAGAAGGAAGAAATCCAGCAGGTGTATGGGAAACTCTATGCCGGGGTTCCTTCTGACTGCACCGTCAAGATGACCATTGTCAGCCAGCGCATGGACGATGGGCTTTTCCAGCGCGACGTGCTGTACCACCGCGCCAACGACGGCCACGATGATCTGCGCGGGGAGAAAAATCGCCAACTGGTGGCCTGTGCATCGCAGGCAGGGAATGTACTGCAAAGCAAGTATGTGATTATCTCCACCCAAAAGCCCCGCGTCAGCGACGCACGCGAACGGCTGCGCCAGGTACAGGGCCATCTGGTCAACATCCTGTCCGAGTTGGGCAGCACCGTGCGGATCGTAGACAATACAGAGCGGCTGCGCATTCTTCATAATTTTTTCCGCGTAGGGGAGGAATCCCGCTTTGAATTTGATCTCGACCGCTGTACAAAGCTGGGCGAGGATTTTCGGGACTACGTGGCCCCGGATTGCATTGAGTTCAAGCGCGACCATATCGAAATGGATGACCGCATGGCGAAGTGTATGTCCATATCCTATTTCCCGCAGCGCATGGATGATAAACTGATCTCCACGCTGCTGCAGCAGGTGCCCTACATCGTCCTCACACTGGATTTTGTGCCCATTGAAACCGAAGATGCCTATAAGCCCCTGACAGATTTTCGCATGAAAGTAGACGCCGACAAGGTCCGCTTCAACCGCAAAAGTGTGGATAATCTGGACTTTACTGCCAACGTCCCGCAGCGCACCCAGGAAGAAGAAAACACCTTGAACCAATGGCAGCGCGATATGTCCGACCACGACCAGCAGATGTTCCTGACCCTGCTGACCGCTGCATTCTTTGCCGATACCCTCGAAGAACTGCGGCAGGAAACCGATGCGCTGAAAACCGCAGCGGGGAACTTTAACTGCCGTTTTACCGAGATGCGCTGGCAGCAGGAAAACGCCTTCAACACAGCCATGCCCTATGGTCTGCGCCGGATCGCCAACCTGCGCGCCATGACCACCAAAGGCGTCGCCGCTCTGGTTCCGTTCAATACCCAGGAAGTTCTGGTTCCGGGCGGCATCTACTATGGCGTCAACGCGATCAGCGGCAACCTCATCATCGGGCTGCGCACCGTCCTGATCAACGGCAATGCCATGGTCATTGCCACATCGGGCGGCGGCAAAAGCCTGTTCGTCAAACAGGAGATCCTGGAACTTTTTCTGCGGTTTCCCCGCGCCAAATTCTATATCGTAGATCCCGAAAATGAATATGGCCCGCTGGTGCGTGAATTGGGCGGCATTGTGGTGGATATTTCCGTAGACAGCACGACTTACTTCAACCCGCTGGACTTCACCTATGACCCCGCCACCAAGATTCAACCGCATACCGCCAAAGCGGAATTTGTGCTGTCCCTCTGTGAGCAGATCATGGGAAAAGAAAATATCCAGGCAGGGGACAAGAGCCTGATCGACCGCAGCTTGAAACACATCTATAAACCGCTGATCCAATCCGGCTACAAAGCCTTCTGTCCCACACTGACCGATCTTTACAACGACCTCAAGGCCCAGCGCCAGGAACGCGCCCACGAGATCGCGCTGGCGCTGGAACTGTTTGCCACGGGCAGTATGAATATGTTCGCCCACCCCACCAATGTGGATATGAGCAACCGTCTGATTTGCTTCAATATCCAAAGCCTGGGCGACCAGCTCAAACCTGTAGCCATGTTGTCGATGCTCGAATACATCAATACCTGCGTTATGAGCAACGAGCGCAACGACCCCGCCGCCGCCACCTGGGTTTATTTCGATGAGATCTATCTGCTTCTGCGGGACCAGTTGAGCGCCCAGTTTCTCTACACCAGCTGGAAGCGGTTCCGCAAGTACAATGCTTATGCTACCGGCATTACGCAGAATGTACAGGACTGCCTGACCAATGACACGGCGTATGCGATGCTTGCAAACAGTGAGTTTGTCTGTATGCTGCGCCAGACAAAGGACATTGACAGTGTGGTGGAACTGTATGGTTTGTCCGACCCGCAGAAGAATTACCTGAAGCTGGCCAAACCCGGCCAGGGAATCCTCAAGATGGGCAATAACCTGATTCCCTTTGTGAACGACCACCCCACCAACACCAAAATCTACCGCCTCCTGACCACCAAACCCGGTGAGATGGAAAACTGACCTTTCTGCAAACAAGCGGCCTTGCAAACGCAGGGCCGCACCTTTTTTAGAAAAACTATGCCGAAAACAATCTGCTCTTGCAGCATGGGGAAAGACAGCCTTGCCACCGTGATCCTGGCTTTGATGCACCACCGGCCCCTGGATGAAGTCGTGTACTGCGAAGTAATGTTCGACGAGAATATTTCCGGCGAAGTGCCGGAACACCGCGACTTCATTTATGGAACCGCCATTCCCTGGCTGCAACAGGCGGGCTTAAAGATAACGGTTCTGCGGTCCGACTTGACATATAAAGCGTGCTTTACGCAGATCATCCAGCGCGGCACGGGCAAAGGGAAGCTGAAAAGTTTTCCCCTGTGCGGCCGCTGCAACATCCAGCGGGACTGTAAACTCCGCCCGATCCGCCAATACATGAAAACCTTGCCGCCCGGTACGCAGCAATATATCGGACTTGCCAGCGATGAGCAAGACCGGCTGCTGCGCCTGCGTGGGAACCAATCTTCTCTTTTACTGGAATATGCGTGCAGCGAAGCAGACGCACGGAACCTTTGCTGCCAGTACGGACTGCTTTCCCCGATCTATGACTTTACAAACCGAAACGGTTGTTGGTTTTGCCCCAACGCCAAACTTTCCGAACTGCGCCGCCTGTATGACCATCACCCGGACCTGTGGCGTGAAATGCTTGCCTTGCAAGCCTTACCGAACAAAGCAACAGAAAAGTTTGACCGGGAGTTCAAGTTCTCGGATTATGACCTGTTGTTTCACAATGAAGATGCCCAGCTTTGCTGGTTTACCTAAAAAGGAGTGCATGATGAAATCCGAAATCCTCTTTGCCGACCGTGAACACCTGGCCTTTTACAACCAAACACTGAACCGAATCGGAAAGAACGACCCCTATCACAAAGCCTTTTTCTACCTGATGGGGGCCTGTGATGATACCCGGCGCAACATCCAGAAAATCTTTAATTTCGAGGAGGACTGCATCCGGCCCGAATGTATCTGTGACGGCTGGCAAACCGGCGGGTCCGAACGCCTTACCCGTTTGGCTTTTAATCTCTGGAACGGCTGGAACAGCGACGGCGGCGCTACGCCCTATGACCTGTTCGATTGTGAGTTTGCCCCCTATATGCTGGAGGGCATCCGTCTGCGTTACCCCGAATACTGCCGCGAACATTCCCCCCTGACGCCGAAATGGGAAAGGTAACGCCCCTTCCGCCGTCCGCCGGATATTCATCCCGATCCAATCCCCCGAATGATCATACGCAAAGGAGTTCTTATGATGGAAGAAAAAATTCGCATTCTGCTGGTTCAGCCCGGAAAATACCCGGTGGAAAAAACCATTTCCCATACGCCCAAAAATTTGCAGGAACTGGTGCAGGGAACCACCGAGATTGTTTACCCCTGGCCCGACCAAAGAATCGCGCTTGTCTGTAATGACGAAAGCAAGTTGACAGGGCAGCCGTTAAACCGGGTTTTGCCCGAAATTCAGAATATAATCGCCGGGGACTTTTTCCTGTGCGGTCTGCACTATACAAACACCGGGAGCAACCTGTGCAGCCTTTCACCCGATCAGATGGAGAAAATGAAGGAACGCTTTGCCCACACGGCGTCCGGGATTCGATGCTTTAAGACAACCCCCACCGTTTATGCAGAACTGATGGGCCGCCACGCCCCCAAAAACACCAAAGAAAAAGAGGAACGCTAAAGGATGTCTGCGAAAAAGAAACCGGGCCTTCCCAAAGCTGTGGCAAAAAAGGCGGCGCGCTCTGCCGCGTATAAAGCCCAGGCACAGGCCCGGAAAACGGGGGATGACCTCCGCCATACTGCCGACAGAGAGCCTGCTGAAGATTATGCCGCCGAGAAGGTGGAGGGAGCCGCCAGGGATGCAGCCTCAACCGCCGGGGATTTCACCTTCCGCTCTGCCAAAATTCCGTATGCCGTGTACCGCCGAATGCTTCAAAAACGGCTGTCTGAAAAAAACAGCCTGCCGGAAGAAGGCTCTATTCCTTGTCCCCATGATACCGCTGAACCTGCTGCGCCCCGCGCGGCGGCAAGGCGAAAACAGTATCGCCGCAAGGCGATTCAAAACCAGACCACTCGACTTTCTGCGCAGCGGCGTATAGATGCACCGGCACCAAGCGAACCTGTCCAGCTTTCTTCGGGGGATCGCCGCCAGCAATTGCGAAAACGCCAGATTTTGGTGAAAGCGGTGCGAAAAAAGCTGGCTGAAGCCGAAGCCCGGCGCACAGCCGCCGTTGCTTTGCCGCCGCCCAAACTTCCCCAAACCACCAGCAAACCGGTACGGGAGCGGCTACAGCGCATAGCCCACTATCTGTTTCGGAAAATAAGGCAGTTGGCGGTTCATGCCGCCCGCGCAGTAGCAAGCGCCTTATTCTACCTGGTGGGAGCAGGCGGCATGGTACTGGTTCTGGCGCTGGTGATCGGCGCGGCAGCCGCCATCCTGTTTGCCGACGAAAGCAACGACCCGCACAGCATCCCGATTGCAGACATTGTGCTGGAAGCCAACACGGAATTTGGAGAAGCCATCAACGATCTGGTAGCTGCCCATCCCGAATGCAGCAGCACCGAATTCCACTATGAATACGAGGACGGTCACACCTGGGCCAGCTACTGGCCGGAGGTGCTGGCCGTTTTTGCCGTTCAGCATAACCTGAACGGTGATGACGATGTAATTGTGATAGACCGGGAGAAGGCCGACCTGCTGATTGATACCTTCTGGACGATGCACCAGATCGACAGCCGCGTGGAAACGATCGAGATCCCGGCTTCCGGCAACGAAGAAGGCGGAGAGGGAAAACCACCCTCTCCGCCACAGGTAGAACGGATTCTTCACATCACCATTCGCAGCAAAACGGTCGATACGCTGGCCGCGGACTACCACTTCACGCAGGATCAGTGCGATATTCTGCACCTGCTGCTTTCCGACGAGATGCGCCCCATGCTGGTAGAATTGTGCGGTCCGGGCCTTGGCGCTGGCACCGGCACCCCGCCCGCCGGGGACGGAACACTGCTCTGGCCTTTACCGGGACATACCACGCTGACCACGCACTTCGGGGAAGCGGACGCCTTCGGCAATCCCGGCCATCGCGGTATTGATATTCCCGCGCCGGGTGGGACACCGATCCTGGCCGCCCACAGTGGCACCGTGCTGATCAGCGGCTGGAACAACAGTTTCGGCAATCAGGTCCTGATCGACGATGGAGCCGGCCTTTCCACCCGTTACGCCCACATGACCGCCACCGCCGTATCACCGGGACAACCTGTGACCGCCGGGCAGGTGATCGGGTATGTAGGCAGCACGGGGGATTCCACGGGAAACCACCTGCATTTTGAGGTGAGTGTTGGCGGGGTGTTGACGGATCCGCTGGGCTATGTAAAGGTACCATGAAAATTTCAGCTTCAAACAAGCGTACGCCCAACGCCTTGCAAGTACCCGGTTTTGTGCACCGAAAAAGCCGGTTTCTTCCCCCGACCGGGATGGAGCTCCCGTGCTACAATACTGGTATCGAACCGGCAAGATCTTCTAGTATAAAACGCGCGGGAGGGGTTTCGTGAACGATGCGATGGCGCTGGCCCGGTGGGCCTGCGAGACGATGATGGGGCGGTTTGCGCCACAGGACCTGCCCCCCAAAGGGCATTTCCACTACCACCAGGGGGTGTTCCTGTGGGGGATGCTCCAGGTCTGGCAGCTGGATGGAAACAAGGAACTTCTGGACTACGCCCGGGGCTGGCTGGATGCCGTCCTGGGCCCCGATGTCACGCCCCGGGACTTTGTGCCCGGGGAACTGGATGA
>NZ_CALADU010000017.1 GCF_937890665.1 uncultured Subdoligranulum sp. | reverse complement strand
GCGCCTGCGGATCTTCCGCGACTTTTTCCGTCCTGCAGACCCGCCGGCAGCCGAGTTCGATATCCACCAGAAGGCCCGGCGTGGCCAGTATTTCAAAGACTGGCTTTGCCCCAGCAGTATGGAGTTCGCCGCTGACCATTTCAAGATTGACGACCGCCTGGGCCGGGTGCTCTACCTCCAGGATTTCGCCAGCTATCTGAAGGACAGCTTTGTGTCGGAGCTCTGCGACCTGGACCGGGAACTGATGCTGTCCATCGATATTCTGCCCATCCCCACCGACGAGGCAGCCCGTCAGCTGCAGAACACCCTGTTGGGTGTAGAAACCAACGTGACCAACTGGCAGCGGAAGCAGAACGCCAACAACAACTGGTCGGCCATCGTGCCCTATGATATGGAACTTCAGCGCAAGGAAACCAAGGAGATGCTGGATGATCTGACCACCCGTGACCAGAGGATGATGTTTGGTCTGGTCACCCTCGTCCACATGGCGGATACCAAGGAGCAACTGGACGATGACACCGAATCGCTGCTCTCTGTTGCCCGCAAGCACCTGTGCCAGCTTTCCACGCTGCGCTGGCAGCAGCGGGATGGGCTGGACACTGTGCTGCCCTACGGGCTGCGGCGCATCGAGGTGCTGCGCACCCTGACCACCGAGAGCACGGCGGTACTCATCCCGTTCCGCGCCCAGGAAATCATGCAGCCCAAGGGACTCTACTATGGCCAGAACACCATCAGCCGGAACCGCATCGTGGTAGATCGCCGGCAGCTGCTCAACGGCAACAGCTTTCGCCTGGGCGTCTCTGGCTCCGGCAAGTCCATGAGCGCAAAAGAGGAGATCGCTCAGATTGCCCTGTCCACGGAGGATGACATCCTGATTCTGGATGTGGAATCCGAGTTCGGACATCTGGTGGAAGCCTTCGGCGGCGAGGTCATCCGCATTTCGGCCACTTCTGACACCCACATCAACGCGCTGGATATGGACCGCGCCTATGGTGATGAGCGGAACCCCATTGTGTCCAAAAGCGAATTTGTCTTGAGCCTGTTTGAGCAGCTGATCGGCAGCGGGCTGGTCACCGCCAAGGAAAAATCCATCCTGGGCCGCTGCACGGAGCAGGTCTATATGCCCTATGTCCGAAACGGGTACAAGGGCGCAGTCCCCACGTTGAAAGACTTCTACCGTCTGCTCAAGATGCAGCCGGAACCGGAAGCACAGGGCTTGGCCCTCTCCTCGGAACTCTTCATCACCGGCACGCTGGGCACCTTTGCCCAGCCTACCAACGTGGATACCAAGGCACGCATCATCGCCTACGATATCCGCGAACTGGGCGAACAGCTGATGCCCCTCGGAATGCTGGTGACGTTGGACGCCATCTACAACCGTGTGATTCAGAACTGGAAGCGTGGACACCGAACCTGGATCTTCTGCGACGAGTTCTACATCCTGTTCCGGTACGAGTACAGCGCCAATTTCTTCTACAAACTCTGGAAGCGCATCCGCAAGTACAACGGTTTGATCACCGGCATGACGCAGAATGTAGACGAACTGCTGCGCTCCGATACGGCCCGCCTGATGCTGGCCAACTCGGAATTCTTGATCATGCTCAACCAGAGCGCCACCGACCGAGAGGAGCTGGCCAAACTGCTGAACATCTCGGACACCCAGCTGGGGTACATCACCAACGTGCCTGCTGGTTGCGGTCTGATTCGCTGCGCCGGCAATCTGGTGCCCTTTACCAACAGTTTCCCCCGGGATACGCAGCTGTACCGCCTCATGACGACCAAGCCCGACGAACAACTGAAAGGATGATGTGAATGAAACAAAAAAATAAGGGGCCTCCTTGGGCGGTCCCCATCAGTTTCCTTACCTGCTTTTATTGTAATGACGTCGTAAAAAGTTTGTAATCTTTCACTTATCGGTGTGAAAAGTGTCGCATTGCACGTTATATTATTGAACAGAAAAACAAGCTGGAGGGAACATAGTGGATCGGGAGGAAGTTCTTCACCTGTATGACACATACAGCGATGACGTATATCGCTTGGCCTATAGTTTTTTCTTGAATCCCCACGATGCCGAAGATGCCGTACAAGAAGTATTTCTACGTCTGATGTCTCGCAATCTTACATTGATGCCGGATAAAGAGCAGGCGCTTTTGGCACGGATCACAGCAAACTACTGCAAGGACTGTTTACGGAAAAATAAGCGGTCTGCAAACATGACAGAAGCGGATGACTGCCGTATTGTGAGTGGTGATAGCGCAGAGAGACTTGAACTGCAAGAATTGCTGAAGGAATTACCACCGATATATCGTGCTGCTATATATCTACATTATTATGTTGGATATAAACCAGCCGAAATAGCAAGAATCCTGGCTATCACGCCGTCAGGTGTGTTTATGCGGTTAAGCAGAGCGCGAAAACTACTTAAAACGGAATTGGGGGACGAAAACATTGCAAACAACTGATATCTATAAAGAAATGTTCGATGGCGTTTTTCTGGACAAAGAGAAAAAATCGGAAATCCGGAATACATTATCTAAAGCAGTTCCTGCTTCCTATAGAAGGAAAGTGGGCTGGCAACACCTCCTGTGCGCGGCTTTATTCATATTTCTTCTTGGTGCTGGAATTTACAGCGGTGTTCAGTTGCAGTGGAGAAACTCTCAATATGGACAGTACCAATTTATAATAGATGATCAGCAGCTCGTATTTCCAGTTTCTACAGTGAAAAGTGATTTTTTGACCGCTGCACTGAAAGATTCAGAAGAAAATAAGGAAAGCTCTGTGTCGTACTCTGTTGAGAACTGGAACGAGGTGGAAGAAAAAACTGGAATTCCCCTGCTGACAAGCGAGCTGCTGCAAAGCAAAATTCATGATAGTGATTCAGCGGTAAATCTCACCGCTTATACTGGGGAGAATGATACTGTAGAAAAGATCGAAGCCACAGCGCTGTTCTCCGACAGTGATAAAAATGGGAAAGCATATACAGTGCTTTTTTCGGCAGGAACTTACTTCACTGAGCAATCCTTCGATTTGGTCACTGCAAAAGGAAACTCCGGTGTGTACGACACCGAGTTTGTAACACATCACACTCCGTCCGGGATTGCGATGCAAATTTCGGTCGGCCGTGTCGACGGGAAAGTTCGACAAATGGAAACGTATTTTGTGTCAGACCATGTGCTGTATCATCTGTATGCCGATGTATGGGGAGAAAACGACGGTGAAGCAGACATACCGGAGAATACCTTTTTAGAAATTCTGGATAGCTTGCAACGCAATTCTTAGTGTATCTCTGTATGACAATTGATAAGAACGAATAGGAGGTCAGTATGAAAAAATCATTATCTTTGGTCCTCTTGGTTGCCTGTGCTGCACTTATGCTGCCCGTTGCAGCGTTTGCAAGCAGTGCAAACGTGGATGAACCTGAAGCAAAGCCCACTGCGGAGGCAACAACATACGAGCAAGGCATCCACGAAATGGAAATGCCGGACGGCGGGATTGTGAAAGTTGGCTTCTCCTCTACCGAGCAAATTGGAGAAAATGCAGCGCGCAATGGTTGTTCCAATGGAAATCATACGAACAAGAGTTATATCGGGTCGGTGGACGCGACAAGAATTCATCAGCCGGCTGCCAATCATCCCTGCTCTTGTATAGTGGTCTACTCTCAGAATTGGCAGTGCAGTGCCTGCAACGCTTCTGGTGTAGATAAGAGAACCATTCTTGACTGGTGCCCCAGAGCAAGCGTTACTGATGGCATAGGCGAGATGGACCCCAGTTTCCTTTTTGAAGAATAAAAACCATATACCGGTTTGTGTACTACTTATTTTTCGTCATATGTCATATAGAGTTTACGGGCGTCGTCATGTTAAACACATGGCGACGCCCGTTTTTATTTTATATGCTTCTACGGCTTTGTTGTGTGATTGGTACGTACAAAAGGAAGGGCACCGTACCACAAAGATAGCAAAATTAATGTGACCAGATATTATTTTCCAAATCCCGCAGGCGCGCGCGGTAGTCCTGTACCATTTCCTCGGTTTTCTCCACATCTGGGAAGGTGACCAGATAGTCGTCGCCCGCCTGATGAAAGGTGATGACCCCGGCAAGCCCCGCCATTTCGGCCACCTTGATAAGTGAATGAAAATCATATTCCATGGAACTGAACAGGACATTCATGGGGGACTCCTTCAAAAACTTTGTCATCACAACATTATAAGCATATCACACCAGGTCGCCAAAACGCAACTGCCCATCTTCGCTGCTGCGCTGGAGCGCAGGGGGCACGATTGTCAGCAGTTGCAGCGCAGACTGTGCGTCGGTAAGCCATGGCCGAACCTGTTCATGGCTGAGAATCAGCGGCATACGGTCATGGATGTCTTTTACAGTTTCGTTAGGGGCGGTGGTCAGGACCACAAAGCAGTTGACGCCCTCTATATTATCGTAGATGCCTGCCAGATAGATCGGTTTGCCCGGCAGCTGGAAGAAATACTTGTGCCTGCCCGTGTCCCACTCATAGTACCCGCTGGCAGGGATCACACACCGCTGCGCGGCCATGCTCCGGCGGAACATAGGCTTCTCGCAGACCGTTTCGGCACGGGCGTTGATCATCAGACCACCGCGCCAGCCGGGGATGCCCCACCTCTGAAATTCAGCCACGACTTTGTCGCCGCTGGCAATCAGTACCGGAGCTTCAGTGGTAGGTGCAATATCACCTGCCATAGGAAAGTTCAGTTCGTTGTGCTGGCCGTTGCTGCGGCGCTGGGCATCCCGGACAATTTGGCGGAATTCCTTATATTCTTGGGTCGAGAACAGATAACGCCCACACATACAGCCTGCCCCTTTCTTGAAGCTTATCCTACTACGCATCCCATGATCCAAAACTCGTCCACTTCTGTAATAGAGATGGGATCATATTTCGGATTCAGAGAAATCAAAGATACACCGTGTTCATCGCGGTGCAGCTTCTTGCAGTAACCCTGATCGTTTAATACGCACAGCACGATCTCGCCATTCTCCGCGGTTTCGGTCTTGCGGGCCCAGACGATTTGGCCGTCCGCAAAGCGGGGCGACATACTATCACCAGCCAATCGGACGCCGAACTCGGCGCTTGCGGGGACGGAATCATCCACTTCCATCTCTTCCGACAGATCATCGTCCAGCCACTGGCCGGTACCGGCGGAAGCGGGCTGGAGATACACCGGTAATAACCGAAGCACAGGTTGGACGGTTTCCCGGAATTGGGGAGAGCGCAATAACAAGCTGCGATACTCTTCCAAACGATCTAACCCCAACTTGTTGAGCTGTGCCTCGTCTGAGTCATAGAAAAGATCGGAAACCTCGTGATATCCCAGCGCTTTTGCCAAGGCAATCGCCTGCGTCACTCTAGGCTCTCGATCTCCACCCTCCCAGGCAGCAAGAGTACGCGCAACAACAGCCTTATCTGCGGGCAGATAAGCATGCATGCGACTCACTACCTGCTCGCGGGTTAGTTTTTGAGATTCTCGGGCTTGCCTGATTCGGTCTCTCCAACTCATGGTACTTCACCTCACGAATAGTATATCTTGTTTCCAGTGTAAAGTCAATGATACATTTACACGGATTGTCAAAAATAAATACTTGAAAATGACAAAACGTGTAAATATAATGGAGGTGAGGGAGTGAGAAGATGATTCGGCAGCGGCACATTCTCCATTGCGATTGCAACTCCTTTTATGCCAGCGTGGAAATGCAGGAGAACCCCGATCTGCGCGGAAAACGGATCGCTGTCTGCGGCAGTAAAGAAGAACGGCATGGAATTGTACTGACAGCCAGCTATCCAGCCAAACACATGGGGGTCAAGACGGGCATGGCCATCTGGCAAGCACAGCAATGTTGTCGGGACCTGATTATTGTTCCGCCCCATTACACGGAGTATATGCGGTATAGCAGGTATGTGCGGGAAATTCTGCAAGACTACAGCGACCAGATCGAGGGGTTCGGCCTGGATGAAAGCTGGGTCGATGTTTCCGGTAGCACCGGTTTGTTTGGCAGCCCCATGACGATTGCCCAAGAGATTAGCGACCGAGTTAAGAGAGAACTAGGAATTACAGTGAGTATCGGTGTTTCCAACAATAAGGTGACCGCAAAATTGGGGAGTGATTATAAAAAGCCGGATGCGATTACCCGCATTGAGGCCGACAACTACAAGCAAATCGTTTACCCGCTGCCTGTACAGGATTTGCTGTATGTGGGGCCGGCAACCCAGAAGAAATTGAATTCTTACGCAATCCGAACCATTGGCCAGCTGGCAGAAACAGATCCCCAAACTTTGCAGGGATGGTTTGGAAAACTTGGGTACACTCTTTCTGCTTTTGCCCGTGGTTTGGATACGTCTCCGGTTGCAAGACAGGATCACACTGCTACGATTAAAAGTGTTGGAAATAGCGGAACCACACCTCGGGATCTGATCAATGATGCAGATGTCTGGCTCATGCTGCTGGTTATGAGTGAGAGTGTGGCGATGCGAATGCGAGAGTTAGGGATGAAATGCACCGTTGTAGAGGTGTCAATCCGAGATTGTGACCTTGCGGGATTTGTACGACAACGCAAAATTGACACGCCCACCAATGGTGCTCTGGAAATTGCTCAGGTGGCCTTTTCACTTTTCAAAAGTAACTATCGATGGGGGAAGCCTTTGCGCGGAGTAGGGGTGCGCGGTGCCGGTCTTGTGCCGGAAGATTGTGCCATTCAGTTGGGCTTTTTCAGTAATCAGGAAAAGAGGGAAAAATTGGAGCGAATCGACAAGGCGGTGGACACCGTAAGAGAGCGGTACGGGTATACCTGTGTACAGCGCGCACGAATTTATACTGACAGGGGCCTGGGACAAATCAATCCGAAGGACGACCACACGGTCCATCCGGTGGGCTTTTTCAATGCGGGATAAGGAGGAGCATCGATGGCAGGTAGTATGAACAAGCGAGAAAAGCGCTATGTGGCGGTGGAGGTGCGATTTGAGGAGGATGGGCGATTACGTCCATTGGCAATCCTATTTGGTCCGGAACAGATCTATAAGATTGATAAAATTAAGGATGTAAGCCGTCGTGCCGCCGAGGTGGGAGGTGTAGGAGATCGATATCTGTGTGTGATCGATGGTCAGGAAAGCAAACTGTGGTTCGAGAAAGGGCGATGGTTTGTGGAAGCAAAAGTATGAAAAGGGAAAGGCGCGGCTTCATCGGGTCCGCGCCTTTTTATTCCTGTTTCAATTTTTCATTGGCCCGCACGGTTTCTATGGCAGCTTTGGCAACTTCATAGGCGATGCGAACTTCATATGGTTCGCAGCTGTCCAGCAGTGTCTGCATATCGCGTTCAAACTGAGGACGGGCCTGCAGCAGGTTGTCGCACAGCAGATCATCCACTGTAACGCCCAGTGCGTTGGCGATTTTTACGATAGTCGTCAGGCTGACCTTGGTGGTTCCCGTCTCCACGTTGCTCATGTGGGTGGGGGACAAGGATACCTTATCGGCCAACTGTTCTTGCGTAAGGTCCAATCCGATGCGCGCGATTTTGATCCGCTTGCCAATGGCTTTGTAATCCAGCTCCATAAACGTCTCCCACCATTTGTTTACCAATATTGTAACTACGGTGGCAAAACAATATAATAAACTATATCCGTATAATACGGATATAGAAAAGTATCTGCAAATATTTCTTGGGCATACCGTTCGTGGATGAAAAAGGCACACGCTAGACGGAATGCGCCCTTTTTCGCGCTATCTTTCGCTTACACTGCCTCTATATGTAAGGAGTGTTTTATGGTACAGGATATTCTTCGCAAAATCTCCGGCGTTGTTCTGGCGGCGGCACTGGCTATTAGTAGTGTCGCCTGTGCTTCCAGCCCTGCACCTGAGCCAACGCTATCCCCGGCGGTTACTGCAATACCGGAGGAACCCAATGCCGCGCCAACGGTAGATGGGGCAAAGGATGCCCCGTTTTCCTTGACCATGCTGGATGTGGGGCAAGGGCTTTCGGTGCTGGTGCAGGCGGGTGGTGAGTATCTGCTCTACGACGGTGGCGGGCGCGGCGCCTCCTCCTATGTGGTCGCTTACCTCCAGCAGCACGGTGTGTCGGAACTGGAATGGCTGGTGGCTTCCCACTATGACGAGGATCACATCAGCGGTCTGGTGGGCGTGCTCCACACCACGCCAGTGGAACAGGCTTTGATGCCCGACTATACCACCGATACCCAGATCTACCAATCCCTGCAAAACGTGCTGGCAGAAAAGGTTGTCCCGGTGATTTCCCCAACCCAAGGGGATACTTTCTCTCTCGGAAGCGCGGAAATCCAAATCGTAGGTCCCAAGGATTATGACTATGATTCGGATAACAGCAATTCGCTTTGCCTGCGCATCGAATATGGTGACGTCCGATGTCTGCTGACTGGCGATGCCGAGCAGGACGCAGAACAGGACATGGTGAATTCCGGGCAAGATCTGGCTTGCGATCTGTATGTGGTAGGTCATCATGGAAGCTCTTCTTCAACCAGTGAAGAACTGCTGAAGGCGGCATCCCCAGCATATGCCTTTCTCAGTGTGGGGGAGGGCAACCCGTATGGACACCCTACAGAACAGACCATGGACGCCCTGCAGCAGCATGGTGTCGATCTGTATCGGACGGACAAGCAGGGCGAGGTTACCGTATATTCCGATGGAGAAAAATGCTGGTTCAGCACAAGCCCCTGCGAGGACTGGACGCCGGGTAGCCAAACGACACCGGACACACCGCTTGCTACGGCGCTGCCCCAAAGTACCCGATATGTGCTGAACACCCACACCAAGAAATTCCACTACCCGGACTGTTCCAGCGTAGAGCAAATGAGCGACAAGAATAAAGACTTTACCGATGCCACACGGGAAGAACTGATCGGCTGCGGCTACACGCCTTGCGGTAGATGCAATCCATGACTCTGTAGATAGAAATGACCACCTGCTCCATCAGCAGGTGGTCATTTCTGTCGATAAGACAATTTTGTAAAGCGGGTGATTCCATGAAAGAGAACAAACATAAAGAAATCAAACAGAAACCCGGCGGGCACTTGCCCAAAGAACAGCCATCCCGCACCCTGCCCAAAACGATGGCCCGGCAGGCGTGGCTGAAAAGCAAGGAGAGGGGCTTTTCTATAATGAAAACAGACCCAGAGGGCAGCTATGCTTCCGCACAGGAGATGGAGGAACAGGGCATCTGGCGGGGGGAAACACTGCTTGAGGATGGCGCGACCTTTGCCCTAGGGAAAGCTGGAAAGGCCGCTCGCAAACATCTTACCTGTGAACGCGAACCGAACCGATGCCCGCCGCAAAACGAGGTGCATGACGAGCCTTATGACTTCGAGGGTATGCGCCTAGATGCAACCCAATCGGACCCGAAAACGGCTGCAAGCCAGAAACAGAAACGCCGCGTAGCACAAAAGCAAAGCAGGAAGTTCCAGGAACGGCAGCGGCAGGCCAAGAGAACTGCCAGAGGACTGCGCGGTGTCGACTGGGATAAAAAGCAACTCCGCACGGCAGCCAACACGGTGCGGCAAGAGAAGCAGGCCCAACAAGCGGCTCAGCGCACACAAGCGGTGCTGCGCCGTGCCAGGCAAACAGCTCGAGATGGCGTGGAAGCGGCCAAAAGGACAACGACAGTTCTACGCTCGGCTATCCGGCATCTACTGGCTGCTCTGCAGAGCCTTGCGGCTGCGCTGATTGCAGGGGGCTGGGTTGCGGTATTTATAGTGCTTTTGATTTGTTTGATTGCGCTGGTGGCTGGCTCCGCCTACGGCATTTTCTTCGCAGCAGAAACACCCGATGAAAACGCCATCAGTGTTCAGGAAGCTGTGGAACTACTTAACGAAGAATACCGGGACCAACTAGAAGAAATTGAGGACAGAACAGAATATGACCGTCAGGAAATCGAGTCTAACGATGGCAGCTATGCCATTGCGTGGCAGGATGTTCTGGCTGTCTTTGCTTCTCAAACGGCGGGCGATGCCAACGGTACTGCTGTAGCCTATCTGGATGCGGATAATGTGGAGCGGCTACGCACCGTGCTGTGGGATATGAATGAACTGGATTGGCACACCGAAACCCAAACCCGTGAGATAGAGCAGACCAATGACGATGGAGAGACGGAAACCACAACCATCACCGAAACGGTTCTGGTCATCCAACTGACCCACCACACCCCGGAAGAAATGCGGGATGCTTATCACTTCACAGAACGGCAGAACGAGTACCTCACACTGCTTTCAGGAGAAGATACCGCGACCCTTTGGGGTGAACTGCTGGGTGGTTTTGTGCAGGGGAGCGGGGAGCTCATGGCGCCCGGCATGGATACGGTGTTTGCGGATGGTGCCCTGCAATGGCCGCTGCCGGTGGCGGGAACAATCACCTCGCCGCAAGGGTACCGCACCGATCCTTTCACGGGAGAAGTCAGTTACCACAGCGGTACCGATATCTCGGCACCGGAGGGAACGCCAATTCTGGCCACCGCAGACGGCACCGTCACCATTGCCAACGCCACCGACAGCTGGGGAGGCAGTTACGGGTACTATGTCAAGATCGACCACGGCGGCGGGCTGACGACCCTGTATGCCCATTGTTCCGGCATCTGCGTTACGGTTGGTCAGCAAGTGCAGACTGGACAGGTGATTGCCTATGTGGGACATACAGGGAGGGCGACGGGAAGTCATCTGCATTTTGAAGTGAAGAAAGAAGAAAATCTAATGGCAATTAAAACTGGTTTTAGGGCGAATTGTGAATACTCAATGCATTGAGGGTTGGTAAGCTCAAACCTTTCATCCATATTTTGTTCTCCCCAGTCACACATGAGGTCTAAAATGTTTTCTAAGGATTGCCCTTTTTTGGTGATGCTGTATTCCACATGGGGAGGCACCTCGGGATATACGGTGCGTTTGATAAGGCCATCTGTTTCTAACTCTCGAAGCTGATTGGTAAGCGTTCGTTGTGATAATTGCGTAATGTTGTGTAGCAGAGAACTAAACCTTTGAGGACTATGTTGAATTAAACTTTCCAAGATAAGAGGCTTGCACTTTCCCCCTATCATTTTTAAAGTGACTTCCATTTCACAGGTGATTTGTATTTTTCCATGTTTAAACGGTTCCTCCCTAATGGTGAATTTTTTTCACTTTCTGAAAATATTGTGCGTACTTGTTGAGCAAATTCGAGCAATATACTATATTTGGTGCTGCTGATCACCGGAGTTATCAGGATCGGGTTCAAAAATGGCTCCAGGTATTCAACTATGGAACGCTGCCGTTTTACTGGGGCGGATTTGAACCGGTGGAAGGGCAGCCCCTTACCGAAAGCCGTATGCGGGCTGCGCGTTTATTGCAGCAGCATGGTGTGCGGGTCAAGGGGCATCCGCTGTGCTGGCACACCGCATGTGCCGACTGGCTTATGCAATATGATAACAAGACCATCCTGCAAAAACAGTTGGATCGCATCCAGCGGGAGGTCAGTAACTTCAAAGGCGTTGTGGATATGTGGGATGTGATCAATGAAGTGGTCATCATGCCCGTCTACCGCAGCGATAATGCCGTCAGCCGGATCTGCCGTTATCTGGGGCCGGTAGAACTGGTCAGGCAGGTCTTTGCGGCAGCCAAGCAGGCAAACCCGCAGGCAACATTGCTTATCAATGATTTTAATCTCTCCGACAAATACCGCGATCTGATTGCGGCTTGTCTGGATGCGGGTGTACCGATTTCGGCCATAGGCTTGCAAACGCATCAGCACCAGGGGTACATGGGCAGGGAACGGCTGGAAGAAATTCTGGAACGCTTCTCGGTGTTTGGGCTTCCGCTGCATTTTACTGAGAATACCTTGCTGTCCGGTCATCTGATGCCCGCAGACATTGTGGATCTAAACGATTACCAGGTCGAGTCCTGGCCATCCACCCCCGAAGGAGAAGAACGGCAGCGCCGGGAATGGCGGGAAATGTACGAGATCCTTTTCTCGCATCCTCAGGTGGAAGCAATTACCGGATGGGACTATGCCGACGGTGCGTGGCTGAATGTGCCCAGCGGTTTGTTGCGGGCGGACAATTCGCCCAAGCCCAGTTACCGGGAACTGCAGCGGCTGATTCATGAGGAGTGGACTTCCCAAGGGGAGCTGCATACCGATGAAAACGGCGTTGCCGAGCTGGCTGGTTTCCGGGGAACGTACAGTCTGCACACCGACCGTGCGCAGGCAGAGGTGCAGCTGACGGCGCAGCCGATTACACAACCGCGGCGGATTCTGCTGCAGGATTGCCATACATGAGGAGGCGCGTTGGAATATAGAGCCTGTCACATCTCGCGCGTTCGCGGCTTACGGACGTGTGGCGAGTGGCGTTGAAGAGGAATGTGCTGCCCTTGTACAAGCGGTGACCGGGCACACACCGCTGCCGGAACGGCTGACATATATTGGATTGACCGGAGAAAATACCGACGTCTCTGTACAACTTTGAAAAAGATGAGTTGAAAACTATAAGCCTATTGTGTTGCGGAGCAATCAAGTGTTTCGTTTTGTAAATGAATCGTGCATACAAAAAGCAGACCCGTGAGTCCAAGGGTCTGCTTTTTGTATTTGCGATAGGGAAGAGTATGGACGGGCTACGCAGGTATCGATCCGGGAAATTCGGTTTCCAAACACCCACATCCGCTGGGCTTTTCGCGGGTTCGCATGGCTTTTTATTTGTGGGCGGGCTCCTCGCCGGCTGGACATTCTCTCCCCATTTGGCAGCCGCTACCGAATGATTCGTGAAGGATTACTTGGTGGGAAGTTCGCGATAGGTCATTCTTTCAAAATCAGAATAACCACCAGCGTCCTCTCCATTGCCGGAAGCATATAACCCCAGTGTACAGCCGACAAAACCGCCGGCATGTTCCGTGCTTAAAGAGCGCAGATCAATGTCGTAGGCAACCGGTTTCCATTCACTATTGCTTTGGTAAAGAACACTGGCCACAAGCCCTTCTACGCGCAACTTCAGTTTGATGGGGGTTGCAGCCGACATATCCATTCGCGCCAAACAGCTGTCTTCACCATCTTTGCAAAGAGAAACAACAAGTTTGATCCCCGAATCCTGGGGATAGCACTCTGCCCGTAGATGGTTTTCGTTGCTTTGAACCATGGCAATACCGGCGCAATCACTCTCTTTGCAGAAATGCGGGATAAAGCTGGTTTCAAATTCGCAATTCCAGTGTTGCTGACGCAGCGCGAGGTATGCAGGCTCACCGCAATCTTTCAGGCTGTCGCAACGATGGAAAAGACGAACAATATGCTCTTCTGCGTGCAGTTCCAGTTCATGATCGCGGTGATTGCGCAAAGTCAGCAATTCCAGCGGCAGAGAAGGTGTATCAAACGTATAGGTTTTACATGGGGGTACGTCGTCAGAAGGCTGCCCCTCGTAAGGCAGCGTGACTACTTCTTCAAGATGACCGACCCCCGCATTTACAACCGGCCAACCATCTTCCCAGGTGACCTTTGCCAAAAAGGTTTCACGCCCCAACAACGTGTACCCTTGGTTCGGCCGGCAAGCCAATACAACCATATACCAGTTGCCGTTTCCGTCATCCACTAAGTCGGCATGACCGACGCAGGTAACAGGATATTGGGCTCCCAAATGGCGATGCGTCAGAATGGGGTTGCAGGGGCAGTACTCGTAGGGACCAAACACATTTTTGCTGCGCGCGATCATGACGCTGTGGTGGATGGAAGTACCGCTTTCCGCATGCAAAATGTAATAGTAACCGTCCTTTTTGTACAGGTGAGGTCCCTCCGGCCAAATGGCTTTGCGCTGGAATCCGGTAAGTACAATGGTGGCATCGGGCTTTAACTGCATCGTGTCCAGATCCAGAGTTTGAATCCAAATTTCGCAGTCGCCATTGTAGCGGTACCCGGCAGAACGCGGCCGTTGGCCGATATAATAGCAGGTACCGTCATCGTCAAAAAAGAGACTGGGATCAATGCCGCCGGTAGACTCACCCAAATAGTAAGGCTCGGACCAGGGGCCGCGCGGATCTTTTGCAGTGACGATAAAATTTCCTTGGTCGGACACGTTGGTGGTAATCATATACCAGGTGCCCTTATGGTAACGAATGGTAGGGGCAAAAATCCCCTCGGAATGCTGACAGCCGGACAAAGGAACCTGAGAATCACGATCGAGCACATTGCTGATCAAATTCCAGTGGACAAGATCTTCGCTCTCAAAAACCGGCACACCGGGAAAATACGCAAATGTCGAATGAACCGTATAGAATTTGTTCCCTACCCGGCAAATCGAAGGGTCGGGAAAGAAGCCTGTCATGATAGGATTTTTAACGGAAAGCATAGAAAACCTCCAGGTATAAAGGGGTGATGTTCTGCATGCAAAAATATAGAGCTATGGCCGCTGTATCCAGGAGGAAAAACAGATGCAGCGGCCATAGCTATTGAAGGGTGCCGCCAAACTGACTTTTCGTGTTACAGGCACTGGAAAACAGGGGCGGATGGCAGGAAAAGGATTTTACTCTTTTACACTGCCAATGGTCATGCCGGATACAAAGTATCTTTGCAGGAAGGGATAAAGCAGAATGATGGGAAGCATCGTCACCACAGTAGCGGCGGCACGCACGGTAACCGGCGTGACGGCTGCGGCAGCGGTGTTGCCGCCGGTGGTGGCACTGCCGCTTTGCTGCATGACAGAGGAAAGAAGCTTCATCAACTCATATTGCAGGGTCGTATACTGGGCGTTCATCCGGTTGTACAACATAGCATCGAACCAGGAGTTCCACTGTCCGACAGCTACGAACAGGGCGACGGTGGCATACACCGGCTTGCACAGGGGCGAGATGATACGGGTAAAGATGGTGAAATCGTTGGCACCGTCAATCATGGCGGATTCTTCCAGCGCGCTGGGCAGACCTTCCATGAAAGTGCGCATAACCAGAACGTTAAATGCGCTGATCATGCCCGGAATGACGTATACCCAGAAAGAGTTGGTCAGGTTCAGGTTGCGGTACAAAATCAAGGTGGGGATCATACCGCCGTTCACATACATGGTGATGACCCAGAACAAAGACAGCTGGGAACGGAACAAAAAGCGCTTGCGGCTGATGACGTAGGCCAAAAGGGCGTTCGTCACCAAGGCAAAAATCGTTCCCAATACCGTTCTGGCCACAGAAACGATAGCACCGGTGATGATGTTCTGCTGATTCAGAACCGTTTTATAGTTCGAGAGCGTAAAGATGCGCGGCCACAGATGGATGCCACCGCGTACGGCGTCGATACCGTCGTTGAAAGAAATCGCCAGCGTGTTCAGAACAGGATACAGCGTAATGGTGACGAACAAAACCAGGAAAATGGTATTGCAGGTAACAAAGACTTTGTCCATGGTGGATGATTTGATTTTCATGTGTACCCTCCCCTTAGAACAATCTGTCTTCACCGGCACGTTTGGCAATCCAGTTTGCGCCGAGAATCAGAATAATTGCAACGACGCTCTTGAAGATACCGGCTGCAGTACCCAAAGAATAATCGTTCTGGCTGATGCCCCAGGTCAAGGTGTAGATATCAATGGTTTCCGAAACACTCTTGACCAGGCCGTTGCCAAGCAGATACTGGACTTCAAAGCCTGCATTCAATACGTTGCCAACATTCATGATCAGCAGAATCATAATGGTGGACTTGATGCCAGGAAGCGTGACGTGCCAGATTTTGCCCCACCGGCCGGCACCATCCAAAGTGGCTGCCTCATACAGGCTGGGATCGATGGAGGTAATAGCGGCCAGGTAGACAATGGCATTCCAGCCGGTTTCCTTCCAAACATTGGCAAATGCAACGATTGGCCAAAAATAACTCGGATTGGCGAAGAAGTTGATGGGCGAATCCAGAATGCCCAGGTTCACCAGCAGCTCATTGACGATACCGGTGGAAGACAGCGCATCGTGCAGAATACCGGTGACAATGATCCAGGAAAGGAAGTGGGGCAGATAGGAAATCGTTTGAACAAGCTTTTTGCCGAACATGTTGCGTACTTCGTTCAGCAGGATGGCGAAGATAATGGCCATTAAAAAGGTGGTCACCAGATTGAGAACGCCCATGGCCAGAGTGTTACGGATATCACGCAAAAAGACTTCGTCAGGGAACAGGAATTTAAACTTTTCCAGTCCTACGAATTCAGATCCGAAGAGGCCGTCTTTGGGTTTGTAGTTCTGAAAGGCCATTACCCAGCCTGCCAGTGGAACGTAATAAAATACGATGCCGTATACAAAAAAGATAGCCGCACAGACCATCAGAAATTTCTGGCGTGAAATCTCTTTCCATGTAATACGCTTTGATGGATTTTTCATTGGCGAGTCCTCCTAAGGAACGTGTATGGCGAATCATGTGTTGCAAACTAACGTTTAAGGAGCTTGCGGGTTGAATGCATTTCATAAAAAAAGTGGCCACGGCTACACCGTGCAGCCGTGGCCACTTGTATGTGTCAACGTCTGTGTCGCCTGCAATAACGGGCATCAAAGACCGGCACGGCGCTCAAGCTCAGTTTGCATTTCTGCCAAGAAATCCTGCGGATTGGCTGCGTTGTACGCAGTCATGTATTCATTCCAGGTGCTTTCAAAATCAGGCTCCATAACAACTTTGGGCAGCCATTCGTGTTTGACTTCGCCCATCTTGACCCAGGCAACACCACCGGGGGTTTCGGTAGTCATTGAACCGGAGTAAGAATACATCGGGAACCAGGGGCCCGGTTCTTCTTCCACAGAACCGATCAAATCGACGTAGCTGTCTACGCCGTAGGCATCAAACAGTTTCTGCAGGGGGGTGGACAGGCTGTCCAGGAATTCGCTTGCCTGCTGGTCGGGCTGCATGGCGTTCTTGCCGTCCCGGCTGGTGCCCAGCCACTGCGGCATGTAGGAATAGTTGCACATGTGAGAGGCCTGATAGGCGGGATCCGAACACTGCATCCGCATTTCCTCGGTGCGATAATACAGACCGTTTTCATCAACCAGGTAATCCTCACCTTCAACGCCCCAGTAGCGAAGATCGTGAATCTCCTGGTCCAAGAGGTCATTCATGAACTTAAAGGCTGCATCAATGTCGGAGCAACTGGTAGTAACCGCCACACCGCTGGAGTTGTTCAACGTGTCGGCGTAGTTGTGCCAGCGGTTTTCCATTCCTTCGTCAATGGTCAGGCCCAGCGGAACGTAGTTGCAGCCCTGCTCGTCCAAACCCTGCTGTTTGAAAACATCATTGACATTGTACGCGAAGTTCCACCACTGGTCGCACATGCCCAGCACAGCGCCGGTGGAAAGCTTGGCGATGTATTCATCGTAGGTCTGGGTGGCAAATTCTACGTCCACGTAGCCTTTCTGGTATTCTTCGTTCAATTTCTGGAAATACCGCTTGGCAGTGGGCGTGGTATTGTAGTCAACCACCTGCATCGTATCCTTGTCTACAATGACAGAGCCGTCGTTGGGATACCCATCAAGGAACTGGGGGGCATTCTCGATGCAGAAATAGCGCCAGTCTTCGCAAAGTGCCGTGTAGGGAATGTTCTTGGTACCGTTTGCCATGGTGGGGTTGGCATCGGCATAGCTTTCCAGCAGATCGAAATACTGGTCCAGGGTTTTGATTTCGGGGTAACCGGCCCATTCCAGAACGCGCGCCTGAATCCAAAAGGCTTCATCGTTATGGGTGGTGGCACGATCTTCGCCGTAGGTGTTCTGGAATACGTTGGCCCAATAAATCTTGCCGTCATCCTGACGGAAGCTGTCCCACTCTTCGTCGGTGTACATTTCTTTCAGGTTGGGGTACTTTTCCAGGTAATCATCCCAGGGCACCAGGACGCCTGCGTCATAAAGAGACATCATGGCATCGCCGCCATTGATGAAATCCGGGTACTCGCCGCCGGCGATGATTGTGCCGATGGCTTCTGCGTCGGTCTGGCCGGTCAGCCAGGTCTCTTTCAGTTTGGCACCGGTCTTTTCGGCAATGATGTTCATATCCCACCGAGAATCCCTGGGCTTGATTGATTAGAAAGGAAGTCTTTTGTTATGAAATTCTTCATTGATACCGCGAACGTCAACGAGATCCGCGCCGCCAACGACATGGGCGTCATCGCAGGCGTCACCACCAACCCCAGCCTCATCGCCAAGGAGGGCCGGGACTACGCCGAGACGCTGGCTGAAATTGCCACCATCGTGGACGGCCCCATCAGCGGTGAGGTGAAAGCCACCACCACCGATGCCGAGACGATGGTCAAGGAGGGCGAGGCCATCTACGCCCTGGACCCCAAGCACATGGTCGTAAAAATCCCCATGACCGCCGAGGGCCTCAAGGCCATCAAAGCCTTGTCCGCCAAGGGCATCCCCACCAACTGCACCCTGATCTTCAGCGCCAACCAGGCGCTGCTGGCCGCCCGCGCCGGAGCCACCTACGTCAGCCCCTTCCTGGGGCGCCTGGACGATATCTCCCAGCGGGGCATCGAGCTCATCGAGACCATCCACGACATGTTCCTCAACTATCCCGACATTGAGACCCGGATCATCGCGGCCAGCGTGCGCAACCCCATCCACGTGACCGACTGTGCCCTGGCCGGTGCCGACATCGCCACCGTGCCCTACAAGGTCATTGAACAGATGCTGCATCATCCGCTGACCGATTCCGGCATCGAGAAGTTCAAGGAAGACTACTGCAAGGTGTTTGGTGAGTGATATGACAAAGGAAGAACGTCTGAAGCTGCAGATCGCAGCCTGCAAGGTGCGTATGGGCGTGATTGAATCCACCCACGGTGCCAAAGCCGGGCACCCCGGCGGCAGCCTGTCCGCCGCCGATATGTTTACTTACCTTTATAATAAGGAAATGCGCGTCGACCCAACCAACCCGAAATGGGAGGACCGGGACCGGTTCGTGCTCTCCAAGGGACATACCGCGCCGGGGCTGTACAGCGCGCTGGCCTACCGGGGATTTTTCCCGGTGGAGGACCTGCCCACCCTGCGTCACATTGACAGCTATCTGCAGGGCCACCCCAATATGAACACGGTGCCCGGTGTGGATATGTCCACTGGCAGCCTGGGCCAGGGCATCTCCTGTGCGGCAGGCATGGCCAAAGCCGCCAAGTACCTGCACAAGGATGATGTGCGTGTGTATGCTCTCCTGGGCGATGGCGAGATCGAGGAGGGGGAAGTGTGGGAAGCGTTCCTCTTCGCCGCCAAGTACAAACTGGACAATCTCTGTGTCATTATTGACCTGAACGGGCTGCAGATCGACGGCCCCACCAGCGAAGTGATGCCCACCGACCCGGTGGATGCCAAGATGCGGGACTTCGGTTTCCGCACCGTGTCCATCGACGGCCACGACTTTGCCCAGATCGAGGACGCCTTCCAATATTTCCATGCCCAGAACGGCGCCCCCACCGCCATCCTGATGCACACCACCAAGGGCAAGGGCGTCAGCTACATGGAGAACCAGGTGGGCTGGCACGGCAAGGCCCCCAACGACGAGGAATACAAGATTGCCATGGACGAGCTGAACGCTCAACTGGCAGAACTGGAGGCGCAGGTATGAGTGAGGTCAAAAAAATTGCCACCCGCGACAGCTACGGCGCCGCGCTGGTAGAACTGGCAAAAGATCACCCCGACGTGGTGGTGCTGGACGCCGATTTGGCCGCCGCCACCAAGACCGGCGTCTTCAAAAAAGCCTATCCCGACCGCCATTTTGACTGCGGCATTGCCGAGAGCAACATGATGGCCACCGCCGCCGGTATGGCGGCTATGGGGCTGGTGCCCTTTGCCTCCAGCTTTGCCATGTTCGCCGCCGGCCGCGCCTTTGAGCAGGTCCGCAACTCCATCGGCTACCCCCACCTGAACGTGAAGATCGGTGCCACCCACGGCGGCATCTCGGTAGGGGAGGATGGTGCCTCCCACCAGTGCTGCGAGGATTTTGCGCTCATGCGCTCCATCCCCGGCATGACGGTGCTCTGCCCGTCGGACGACGTGGAAGCCCGGGCCGCCGTCAAGGCTGCCTATGAGCACCAGGGCCCCGTCTACCTGCGGTTTGGCCGCCTGGCGGTGCCGGTGTTCCATGATGAATCTGCTTTCCAGTTCGAGATCGGCAAGGGCGAACAGCTCACCGAGGGCAATGATGTGGCCATTTTTGCCACCGGCCTGGAAGTGAACGAGGCCCTCATTGCCGCCGAGCAGCTGAAGAACGAGGGCATCCAGGCCCGGGTGATCAACCTGTGCACCATCAAGCCGCTGGACGAGGAACTGGTCGTCAAAGCGGCCAAAGAGTGCGGTGCCGTCGTCACCTGCGAGGAGCACAGCATCCTGGGCGGTCTGGGCGAAGCCGTGGCCGCCGTACTGGGCGAGCAGTGCCCGACGAAGATGCGCCGGGTAGGAGTGAAGGACGTTTTCGGTCACTCTGGCCCCGCCTGGGATCTGCTGGAGCAGTTCGGCCTGCGTTCCGACGCCATAATCGCCGCTGTAAAGGAGCTGGTGTAAGATGATCGCCATCGGCTGCGACCACGGCGGATACGAACTCAAGCAGAAGATTTTGGCTCACCTGCGGCAGCGCGGACTGGAATACCGGGACTTCGGCTGTGATTCTACCGCTTCGGTGGATTACCCCGTCTATGGCAAGGCGGTGGCCCATGCCGTGGCATCGGGCGAGTGCGAAAAAGGCATCGTCATCTGTAGCACCGGCATCGGCATCTCCATCGCCGCCAACAAGGTGCCCGGCATCCGCTGCGCGCTGTGCGGGGATTGCTTCTCTGCCAAAGCCACCCGGCTGCACAACAACGCCAACGTGCTTGCTCTGGGCGCGCTGGTCACCGGACCCGGCCTGGCGCTGGAGATCGTGGACATCTTCCTGGACACGCCTTTCTCGGAGGAGGAGCGTCACAGCCGTCGGGTATCCCAGCTGGAGGAAGAATAATGTTTGAACTGTGTGCATCCATTCTGGCCGCCGACTTTGCCAATCTGGAGCGGGACATGCGGGCGGCCAATGCCGCCGGTGTGGATGCCTTTCACATCGACGTGATGGACGGGCACTTTGTGCCGGCCATCTCCTTTGGTACGGGCATGGTGCGTACGATGGAACGCCTGACCACCAAACCCCTAGACGTTCACCTGATGGTGGAAAAGCCGCTGGATTTTCTGCCGGAACTGGAGGAACTGGGGGTAAAGCGGGTCTCGGTCCATTACGAGATCCCGGGCGGGCCGGAAGCGGCCCTGCGGGCCATCTGCGCCGCCGGGATGCAAGCCGGGCTGGTACTCAACCCCGAAACGCCGGTGGAATCGGCCCTGCCGTACCTGGCCCAAATTTCGCAGCTGCTGCTGATGACGGTACACCCCGGTCGCGGTGGGCAGGTCTATCTGCCCGGCAGCAACGAGAAGATCGCTGCTGCCAAAAGTCTGCTGCAAGGGCAGGGGAGAAATACCGTCATCCAGGTGGATGGCGGCATCACCCCTGGTACCCTGCCCGGCGCCTATGCGGCCGGGGCACGGAGCATTGTGGCGGGTAGTGCGGTTTTCTATGGAAACATATATCAAAATGTGTGTGCATTGCGTTCGGAGAAGGCAAAACCGTAGATGTTTGTAGTAAAAGGCGGCGCCAAAAAAAGAGCAGACTGTTTGGCAAATGAATGTACCGCAAAATCTGTATGGGTTAATTGCCCGGTTTGCCACAATAAGACGAAAACAAAGATTTATCAAGATACATTGGCGCTTCGTTTCCCGATGTATTGCCCGAAATGCAAAAAGGAAATGCGGGTAGATATCATCCGAAGAAAAATCTATCCCTGCACAAAGGTCTATAAATAGCAGCAAGGCCCGCTTTTCATGCAACTGAAAAGCGGGCCATTTTCTTAAACGGTTTCTACTTCGCCAACTTCATCCATTCGCCGTGTGTGGATCAGGATCTCGCGATTGATGGATAACAGCATCTCCAGTTCGTCACCGGTGCAGCCAGCAAGCATGCGCTGAAATTGATTCAGCATAGTGTCAACATCGCTACGCTCCGGGTAAAAGATTGCATTGGCATCGATGCCCAGAAAACGGAACAACAGATAGATGGATTCAAATTCCGGGTTGGCAACGCCGCGTTCAATATTGGAAATTGATTTCCCTGTCACACCAATCGTTTCGGCAAGCTCTTCCTGCGTCAAGCCATGAGCGATTCGCGCAGCCTGCACTACGGCAGCGAGCTTTTCAGAAACATCATACATCCCCTTCACCCCAAGAAACAAATTTCGACAATTTCGTGCTAAATACATTGTATTGTTGTCTGTTGGCAAGTTGAACGAATGTAAATTCCATATTGAAAAGAAATAAAATTCTAAATTGGGAAGGGGAAACTTGGTTGGCTGTAATAAAGCGTCGCCAGAAAATAATACAAAACATTATTTTCAACTGATCGTATAGCGCACACACGCAGCATCCAGGAAAAATATTTCTATCCTGCCGTAAAGAGCAGAGAGCAGGTGCCCTGTGGCACTAGCTCTTCTGCTCTTTTTGTTTTATGTTCTGCGGTAGGGTGCCGATCTCCACCATGCATAAAACTTTTCTATGTCCAAAGAAAGGTTATTCAATGCGTGGAATTTTATTTTTTAAATAGTAAGGTTTATTTCCTATTTAACCATTACGATAGAGACAGGGCAAAGGAAGGGAGGTGGTGCGATGGATGCAATGGAGCGTCGATGTCAGATTATCGAAATCCTTTGCGATGCAAAAATGCGCATTAAAATGCGAGATCTGGCTTCCCGGTTCAATGTATCCATCCGCACCATCCGCACCGACGTGGATGTACTCTCACTTACATACCCCATTCAGACCACAAGGGGACGATACAATGGCGGTATCGGTTTCATAGATGGATACCGGCCAAAGAATGCGCGCCTCACCCCGACACAGCGTGACTTCCTCTATCGGATCATGCGAAAAGTTTCCAAGTCTGACCAGGAGATCGTACAGAGCATTCTTCACGACTTTGCCCTGACGCAGTAGTACTGCCCGTACCTTGACAACCGAATACCCAGCACGGAGGTACGTTCCCGGTGTAAGAAGCGTGATCAGAGAAGCGCCATGACGTACAATCTCTCCCCGGCAAGGTGGTGAGATTGTGCCGAGCGATCCATTCTACTGAAAAAGCAGTGAGAGCTGCTTCGCCATGATCTGCATGGGAGATAATGATAGCGTGGGGGAGGACAACCCGTATGGGCAACCCACAGTGCAGACATTGAACGCCCTGCAACAGCATGGATTACCCTATGTCCGCCTTCGGTATACCGACGGGCAGGGAGCCCTCAAGCCGCTGACCCGCGGCCTGATTCATGTTTCGGTCAAAGGCGGCACCCTTCTGGGGCTGGGCAACGGATGCCCCTATAACGATACGGGGTATCTCACCTCCAGCACCGACACCTACTACGGAGAAGCGCTGGCCATTGTGCGGCCGGACGGCTCCGGTCCTGTGCAGGTCGCGGCGGAAAGCCCGCTGGGGTCGGCACAGACAGAAATCCCATGGAGAGAGGAAGGCAATGACCATGAGTCGTACCGGTAAGCAGGGGCCCTGGCAAGCGGTGGTCCGCTGCTGGAAAGCACACCCCCGGATTGCCCAGTTCATCACCTATTTTATGGTGGGCAACTTGGCCACGGTGGTGCAGCTGGTGCTCATTCCCGTTTTGCAGCCCATTCTGGGCAGCACCAGCCTGGTGAATGTGGACCTGTATCTGTTCGGCCCAATCGGTGATCCCCAGACCATGACCACGGTGACCGCCGTAGGGCAGACCGTCAGCGGGCTGAACCCCTACTATGTTTTCAACTTTACCGGCGGACCGGTCAACACCCTGGTGACAAGGACCCTCAACGGCATCACCGGCAGTTACCTGACCCACGGCGGGGTTGCATACTTTCTGGCAACGTTCATCCCGCTGATCCTCTCCCAGGTTGTCAGCTTCTTCCTGCAGCGCAAAGTGACCTTCAAGTCCAGCGGCAATATCGCCTGGCAGGCCATGTGGTATTTCGCGGCCTTCCTGGTCATTACGGTGGGGGCCAACGCCCTGTACGGAATCTATCAGCCTTGGCTGTACAGCACCCTGGGGGAGGCCATCGGCGGTCTGATCGCGGCGTTCCTCCAGTGCTGCATCGCCTTCTGGGTGTTCTTCCCCATTATGAAACTGATTTTCCCCAGCCAGAAAAAGGCATAACCATTCTTTCTCCACAAAAAGCCATAGGCAGCGTCTGAAAAGACAACCTGAATCAAACGCAAAGGCAGCCCTCTTTCCCGGCGGTCCCTTGGGGTCCGTCGGAAGAAGGCTGCCTTTGCGTCTGCAAGAATCAATCCGAAAAAAAGCGAACAAAAATCCAGTAAAATGAACATCCATGACTATCCGTTGCCAGACGCAGGATGTATGATAAACACAGAACCAGCGCTCAGTCCGTTTCCCCGAACTGTTTGCGATAAGCCTGGGGCGTAAAACCGGTCTGCTTGCGAAATACCCGGAAAAAATAGTTGTAGTCGGCAATGCCGATTTTCTGGCAGATTTCGCTGTTGGTCAGCTTGGTGGTGGTGAGCAGCTGCATGGCGTGCCGGATGCGCAACTGCCGCACATACTCATGGATGCCGCAGCCGTAGGTCTGTTTGGAAAGCTCATACAGCGCTGTGCGCCCCACGCCCAACGCGGTGCAGATCCGCTCGCTGGAAAGATCTTCGGCCAGATGTTCCAATACAAAGTGGTTGAGCCGTTCTTTCAGGCTACCGGGCACCAGCCGGGCCATCTGGGCCTGACACAGCGCCTGGGCCGAAAAGGAAAGCAAATCCCCGGCCGCGCGCAAAATGCGGTAGGGGGTGCGGGGCAGCTGCCGGTAGGCTTTGGACAGGTCCTCCTCCGCAATGCCGTACTTCCGGCACAGTTCCCGGGCCCGGCACCATTCCGCGTCCTCGTCTGCCCCCTGCACAATGTGGCTCAGCAGCAGATAGCCCACCACTACTCCGTCCACCTGGATGGGGGTGATGGCCTCGATCAGGCCGGCATGGCAGGGATAGATCAGCGTTTTGCGCTCCTGCCGGGCCTGGCGGCAGGCTTTCTGGTCACATAGCCGGCAACCCAGTGCCCCTTCCGGGGTAGCTCGCACCAGTTGGCAAAAGGCCGGCAGATCCGAAGGATAGGACAAAACATCCACGCCCCACTCGTCAAACACGACGGTGCGCAAACTGGTCAATTCGTAAAAATCCTGAAGAAGAACCAGCAGTTCTTTCTTGTCGAAGACCGCACCCATGTCCCTCGCCTCCTTGTTTGTCCCTTTATCTGTATTGTAAATGGCGCCGGCGGCGCTGTCAATCTTCTCTCCATTCTCTATCTCACAGGCGGTGATCTTATGAAAAAAATTGAACAAAAATCCACTGCGCTGGGCATTGAGCTGGGCTCTACCCGCATCAAGGCAGTGCTGGCGGGCCCCGACGGTTCGGTGCTGGTCAGCGGCGCCCACGACTGGGAAAACCATTTTGAGGGCGGGTACTGGACCTACCCCCTGACGGAAGTCTGGGAGGGCATCCAGGATGCCTACCGCCATCTGGCCGAAGAGTATCAGAAAACTTACGGCGAACCGCTGACCACGGTGGGGGCCCTGGGTGTTTCCGCCATGATGCACGGCTATCTGCCCTTCGACCGGGACGGCCACCAGTTGGCCGCTTTCCGCACCTGGCGCAACACCACCACCCAGACTGCCGCCGAGGCGCTGACCCAGCGGTTCCACTTCAACATTCCCCAGCGGTGGAGCGTGGCCCATCTCTACCAGGCCATCCTCAACGGGGAAAGCCACGTCAGGAACATTGACTTCCTGACCACGCTGGCGGGGTATGTGCACTGGCAGCTCACAGGGGAAAAGGTGCTGGGCATCGGGGATGCCTCGGGCATATTCCCTATCGACAGTGCCGCCTGCGACTACGACGCCGCCATGATGGCCAGTTTCGATGAACTGCTGGCAGGGGCCGGAATGCCCTATCGCCTGCAGGACCTGCTGCCCCGGGTGCTCTGCGCCGGGCAGGATGCCGGATCCCTCACGGAGACGGGGGCACATCTGTTGGACCCCACCGGTACGTTGTCCCCCGGCGTGCCGGTCTGTCCGCCCGAGGGAGATGCCGGGACCGGTATGGCTGCCACCAATACGGTGGCGGTGCGTACCGGCAATGTGAGTGCAGGTACCTCCATTTTTGCCATGGTGGTGCTGGAAAAGATGCTGAAAAACGTCTACCCCGAGATCGATCTGGTCACCACACCGGACGGAGCTCCGGTGGCCATGGTCCACTGCAACAACTGCACCAGCGACCTGAACGCCTGGGTGAACCTGTTTGGCCAGGTGGCGGCTCTGTGCGGCACACAAGTGCCGGCATCCCAGTTGTTCCCGCTGTTTTTCAATGCCTCGCTGGAGGGCGCACCGGACTGCGGCGATGTGGTGCCGGTGAACTACTATTCCGGCGAGGGAGTGACCCACTTTGACGCGGGCCATCCGCTGCTGCTGCGCACGGCGGGCAGCGACTTCTCTCTGCCCAACCTCATGCGGGCGCACATCTATTCGGCCATGGCCACCCTGAAGATCGGGCTGGACATTCTCCAGGGGGAGAATGTGGCGGTGGACCGTCTGCTGGGCCACGGCGGACTCTTCAAGACTCCCGGTGTTGCCCAGCGGTATCTGGCGGCGGCTGCCCAGGCGCCCGTCACCGTCATGGAAACGGCCGGGGAAGGCGGCCCCTACGGCATGGCCCTGCTGGCCGGCTATCGGCTGGCGGTGCTGCAAGGCTGCCCGCTGAACCTGGCGGATTACCTGAAACAGAAGATCTTTGCCGGCTCCATGGGCACCACCCTGGAACCCCGGGAAGAGGATGTGCGCGGATTTACCGCGTTCCTGGAACGATACAAGGCTGCTTTGCAAGCGGAACGCGCCGCCGTGGAGCATTTCTAATCACAAAGAAAAACTGTATGAAATTCTTCATTGATACCGCTAACGTGGACGAGATCCGCAAAGCCAACGACATGGGCATTATCGCCGGTGTCACCACCAACCCCAGCCTCATCGCCAAGGAGGGCCGGGACTATGCCGAGACCCTGGCGGAGATTGCCACCATCGTGGACGGCCCCATCTCCGATGAGGTGAAAGCCACCACCACCGATGCCGAGACGATGGTCAAGGAGGGCGAGGCCATCTACGCCCTGGACCCCAAGCACATGGTCGTAAAAATCCCCATGACCGCCGAGGGCCTCAAGGCCATCAAAGCCTTGTCCGCCAAGGGCATCCCCACCAACTGCACCCTGATCTTCAGCGCCAACCAGGCGCTGCTGGCCGCCCGCGCCGGAGCCACCTACGTCAGCCCCTTCCTGGGGCGCCTGGACGATATCTCCCAGCGGGGCATCGAGCTCATCGAGACCATCCACGACATGTTCCTCAACTATCCCGACATTGAGACCCGGATCATCGCGGCCAGCGTGCGCAACCCCATCCACGTGACCGACTGTGCCCTGGCCGGTGCCGACATCGCCACCGTGCCCTACAAGGTCATTGAACAGATGCTGCATCATCCGCTGACCGATTCCGGCATCGAGAAGTTCAAGGAAGACTACTGCAAGGTGTTTGGTGAGTGATATGACAAAGGAAGAACGTCTGAAGCTGCAGATCGCAGCCTGCAAGGTGCGTATGGGCGTGATTGAATCCACCCACGGCGCCAAAGCCGGACATCCCGGCGGCAGCCTTTCCGCAGCGGAACTGTTTGCCTATCTGTACAACCAGGAAATGCGCATCGACCCCGCCAACCCCAAGTGGGAGGACCGGGACCGGTTCGTGCTCTCCAAGGGCCACACGGCGCCGGGCCTGTACAGCGCACTGGCCTGCCGGGGATTCTTCCCGGTGGAGGACCTGCCCACCCTGCGCCACATCGACAGCTACCTGCAGGGCCACCCCAACATGAACACTGTGCCCGGCGTGGACATGTCCACCGGCAGCCTGGGCCAGGGCGGCCAGACGTATCTGGAGGGCAGCAATCAGAAGATTGCGGGCCTTCGCTCTCTTCTGGACCGTGTCGGCAGTCGGGCTATGATTCAGATTGACGGGGGCGTTACCCCTCAAAACCTGCCGGAAGCGTATGTGGCAGGTGCGCGTAGCGTTGTGGCAGGCAGTGCCGTTTTTGGCGGGACCGTCCAGTCCGGAGTGGCTTACCTGCGGAGGAGCTGTGCGTTCTGATATTGAAGAGAATCGGAGTTCTCCCATATCCGATCTCGAGTAGAAAAGGCCATCCTGCCAAAACCGCAGGATGGTTTTTGTTTTGCCACCAAAACGAACGGCGCTTTGGGAAAGTTATGCTCTTCCTGATTGCCCCGGGATTCTTGCAAGAAATTCGAACAAAAGTCCAGTAAATCGAACATCAATGACTATTCGCACCGAGGGGGCAGGGAGTATGATAACATCAGGAGTACAGCCTGGTTTCATTTTCCAAGAGAGGTTGCCGCCAACCGGAAAAACGGTTTGCCGGCAAGTATCGTAAGGAGGTATTTACCCATGCATATGCAAGATTATGAATTCTGGTTTGTGGTGGGCAGTCAGTTCCTGTACGGCCCCGAGGTACTGGAAACGGTGGCCAAACGTGCCGCCGAGATGACTGAGGTGCTCAACGCCTCCGGCAATCTGCCCTGCAAGATCGTCTACAAGGTCACCGCCAAGACCAACAAGGAGATTGCCGACGTGGTGCGGGAGGCCAACTATGACCCCCGCTGCGCGGGCATCATCACCTGGTGCCACACCTTCAGCCCCAGCAAGATGTGGATCAACGGCTTTGTGGACCTGCAGAAGCCCTACTGCCACTTTGCCACCCAGTATAACCGGGAGATCCCCAACGAGGAGATCGACATGGACTTCATGAACCTGAACCAGGCCGCCCACGGCGACCGGGAGCACGGGTTCATCGCCGCCCGGCTGCGGATGCCCCGCAAGATCATCGCCGGCTACTGGCAGGACGAGGAAGTCCAGAAGCGCCTGGGCCGCTGGATGCGGGTGGCCGTGGGCGTGGCCGTCTCCCGTGACCTCAAGGTCATGCGCTTCGGCGACAACATGCGGGAGGTGGCCGTCACCGAGGGCGACAAGGTGGAAGTGCAGGCTAAGCTGGGCTGGCAGGTGAACACCTGGGCCGTGGGCGATCTGGTAAAGGTGATGAACGAAGTCACCGACGCCGAGATCGACGCCCTGATGGAAGTCTACCGCGCCAGCTACGAGATCGCCACCGACGACATCGAGGCCATCCGCTACCAGGCCCGGGAGGAGATCGCCATCAAGAAGATGCTGGACGCCGAGGGCTGCAAGGCCTTCTCCAACACCTTCCAGGACCTGTACGGCATGGAACAGCTGCCGGGTCTGGCCAGCCAGCACCTGATGGCCCAGGGCTACGGCTACGGCGGTGAGGGCGACTGGAAGGTGGCCGCTATGACCGCCATCCTGAAAGCCATGGGCGAGGGCGGCAACGGCTGCTCCCTCTTCATGGAGGACTACACCTACAATCTGGTGCCCGGCGCCGAGTACAGCCTGGGCGCCCACATGCTGGAGGTCTGCCCCTGCTGCGCGGCAGAAAAGCCCCGCATCGAGACTCATCCCCTGGGCATCGGCATGAACGAGAAGGACCCTGCCCGTCTGGTCTTTGAGGGCAAGCCCGGCAAGGCTATCGTGGTGAGCCTTATCGACATGGGCGGCCGTCTGCGGCTGATCTGCCAGGACATCGAGTGCGTGAAGCCCATTCTGCCCATGCCCAACCTGCCGGTAGCCCGGGTCATGTGGAAAGCCCTGCCCAGCCTGACCACCGGCGTGGAGTGCTGGATCACGGCGGGCGGCGCCCACCACACGGTGCTGAGCTACGACGTCACCGCTGAGCAGATGCACGACTGGGCCAACATCATGGGCATTGAGTTCGTTCACATCGGCAAGGACACCACCCCCGAGGGACTGGAGCACGACCTGTTCCTGGCCGACCTTGCCTGGAAACTGAAGTGAGGCACACTATGCTGGAAGAACTGCGCAAACAGGTCTATGAGGCCAATATGGAACTGCCCCGCCGCAACCTCGTGACCTATACCTGGGGCAATGTATCGGGCATCGACCGGGAGAAGGGACTGGTGGTCATCAAGCCCTCCGGCGTGGAATACGACGAACTGACGCCAGAAAACCTCGTGGTACTGGATCTGGACGGCAACCGGGTGGAGGGGGAGCTGAACCCCTCCAGCGATACCAAGACCCACCTGGAGCTGTACAAGGCCTTCCCCACCCTGGGCGGCATCGTCCATACCCACAGCCCCTACGCGGTGGCCTGGGCCCAGGCCGGGCGGGACATTCCCTGCTACGGCACCACCCACGCCGACTACTTCTACGGTGCCGTACCCTGTGCCCGCCACCTGACCAGGGAGGAGCTGGACGAGGACTACGAAAAGAACACCGGCAAGATCATCATTGAGACCTTCACTGACCGGGGTATCGACCCGGTGGCGGTACCGGGGGTCATCTGCCACAGTCACGGTCCCTTCACCTGGGGCAAAGATGCGGCCCAGGCCGTCTACCACGCCGTGGTGCTGGAAGAGGTGGCCAAAATGGCCCTGCTGACCCGCCAGGTGGACCCCAACGCCGCCCCGGCCCCCCAGTACCTGCAGGACAAACATTACATGCGCAAACACGGCCCCAACGCATACTACGGGCAAAAGTAACGCAAGGCGTCTTGCATCCATAATTTCTGTGATTCCTTTCGTTTGCGAGGAATGGAAACCATAAGGAGGAATTGTCCATGAGTCTTTCCCAAGAGAAACTACAGCGCATAAACGCCTACTGGCGGGCGTCCAACTACCTGGCGGCGGGTCAGCTTTACCTGCTGGATAACCCTCTTCTGCGCCGTCCGCTCACCCGCGACGACGTCAAGAAGAAGATCGTCGGCCACTGGGGCACCGTACCCGGTCAGAACTTCGTCTACGTGCACCTGAACCGTATCATTAAAAAGTATGACCAGGATCTCATCCTGATCTCCGGCCCGGGCCACGGCGGCAACTTCTTTGTGGCCAACGCCTATCTGGACGGCACTTACAGCGAAGTATATCCCAACATCAGCCGTGATGAAGAGGGTATGAAACGGCTGTTCAAGCAGTTCAGCTTCCCCGGCGGTATCTCCAGCCACGTGGCGCCCGAAACCCCCGGTTCCATCAACGAAGGCGGCGAGCTGGGCTACTCCATCGCCCATGCTTTTGGCGCTGTTTTCGATAACCCCGAACTCATCTGCGCCGTGACGGTGGGCGATGGCGAAGCCGAGACCGGCCCCCTGGCCACCAGCTGGCAGTCCAACAAGTTCCTGAACCCCAAGGGCGACGGCGCCGTGCTGCCCATCCTGCACCTGAACGGCTACAAGATCTCCAACCCCACCATCTTCGGCCGCATGACCCACGAGGAGATCGAGCACTTCTTCCTGGGCTGCTCCTGGAAGCCCTACTTCGTGGAGGGCGACGACCCCATGACGATGCACGCCAAGATGGCCGAGACCCTGGACACCGTCATCGAGGAAATTCACGACATCCAGCGCCGCGCCCGCGCAGGGGAAGAGATGGGCCATATCCTGTGGCCGATGATCGTGCTGCGCACCCCCAAGGGCTGGACCGGCCCCAAAGTGGTGGACGGCAAGACCATCGAGGGCACCTTCCGCGCCCATCAGGTCCCCATCGACATCACGGTGGGTACCCCCAACCAGGAAGAACACCTCAAGCAGATCGAGGAATGGCTGCGCAGCTACCATCCCGAGGAACTGTTTGATGAGAACGGCACCCTGATCCCCGAACTGCAGGAACTGGCCCCCAAGGGCGACCGTCGCATTGCGGCCAACCCCCATGCCAACGGCGGCAAGCTGCTGCGGGACCTGCGCACGCCGGACTTCAAGGATTATGCCGTCGATCTGCCCGCCCCCGGCAGCGTCGAGAAGCAGGATATGATCGAACTGGGCGGCTACATCCGCGATCTGTTCAAGCTCAACGCCGATGCCAGGAACTTCCGCATCTTCGGACCGGACGAGACGATGTCCAACCGTCTATACAAGTGCTTCGAGGCCACCAACCGTGACTGGAACTCCACCACGGTGCCCGGCGATGAATTCCTGGCCCAGGACGGCCGCATCATGGACTCGATGCTCTCCGAGCATCTGTGCGAGGGCTGGCTGGAAGGCTACCTGCTCACCGGCCGTCACGGCTTCTTTGCCTCCTACGAGAGCTTTATTCGCGTGGTGGACTCCATGGTGGCCCAGCATGCCAAGTGGCTCAAGGTCTGCAACCAGCTGCCCTGGCGCCAGAGTATTGCTTCCCTGAACCTGATCCTCTCCTCCAACGTGTGGCAGCAGGACCACAACGGTTACACCCATCAGGACCCCGGCTTCCTGGACCACATCGCAAACAAAAAGGCCGACGTCGTCCGTCTCTACCTGCCGCCGGATGCCAACTGCCTGCTGTCCTGCTTTGACCACTGCATCCGCAGCCGCGACTACGTGAACGTGCTGGTCACCTCCAAGCATCCCCGGCCCCAGTGGCTGACGATGGAGCAGGCCGTCAAGCACTGCACCCAGGGCGTAGGCATCTGGGACTGGGCCTCCAACGATGCGGGCGAGGAACCCGACGTGGTCATGGCCTGCTGCGGCGATACCCCCACCCTGGAGACCCTGGCCGCCGTTACCATCCTGCGCAAGGCCCTGCCGGAACTGAAGATCCGGGTGGTCAACGTGGTGGACCTGATGAAGCTGGAACCCAACACCAAGCATCCCCACGGTCTTTCTGACGCCGACTACAACGCCCTCTTCACAAAGGACAAGCCCATCATCTTCGCCTTCCACGGCTATCCCACCCTCATCCATGAGCTGACCTACGACCGTGCCAACCGTAACCTGAGCGTCCACGGTTACCAGGAGGAAGGCACTATCACCACGCCCTTTGATATGCGCGTGCAGAATGAGATCGACCGCTTCCACCTGGTCAAGGATGCGGTGCAGCATCTGCCCCAGCTGGGCAATCGCGGCGCTTATCTCATCCAGCAGATGAACGACAAGCTGGTGGAACACAAGAACTACATCCACGAAGTGGGCCAGGACCTGCCCGAGATCCTGGACTGGAAGTGGGAGTCCTGAGCCAAGCGGCCTCCCTTGAGAACGCCGACAGCTGAAATTTACAATATAACATCCTGAACCAATAACCGCGCCGGGTAAGATAAAACCGGCGCGGTTTTATGTTTCGTGATTTGGATCACTGTAAGTATAAATAACTGCCCAGGGGGGCGAACGGACAAGATTTTTAAATCGCTCAAGTATGGAAAATAATTTGAAGCGAGAAACATTTTCAAGGATGGCAACGTGAAAAATCTGATAAACAAGAAATTGACGGATAAAGATGAGATCAGATCAGCATGGGTACTATGTCCATTTTGTCAGGCGAAAACTAATACTAAAATACTTGATGATTCTATTCTTCTTCGTTTTCCGCTCTACTGCCCCCGATGCAAAAAGGAAATGAAGGTAGATGTCATCCAAGGAATAATTTATTTCTGTTCTCAGTAAAAGAAGCAAAAAGTAAGACCCGCTTTTCGAATGTGTGAAAAACGGGTCTTTCTTTATACGGTCTGAACCTCACCAACCGAGTCTTTTTTCTGGTGTGAATTAAGATTTCACGGTTAATGGAAAGCAGCATCTCAAGTTCATCTTGTGTACAAGTGTCGATTAAATGATGAAATTGTTCCTGCAGATTAGAGGTGTCTCCATGCCCAGGGAAGAAAACATCGTTGACATTGATGCCTAAGTAACGGAACAGTAAATAGATGGATTCGAATTCTGGGTTGGCAATACCACGTTCAATATTGGAAATTGATTTTCCTGTGACACCGATGTGTTCTGCTAACTCGTCCTGCGTCAAGCCGTGAGCGATACGCGCAGCTTGAACAATAGATGCGAGATTTTCGGAAAATTCGTACAATTCTGTTCACCCCAAAATAAGCACTTTCGATATTTTACGAGTTACGAATATATTGTATAGGTGTCGAAAATAGAGTTGAACGAATTATATTTCTATATTTATTTGAAAAATAATTACATGAAAGAAGAAAGGTGGCTGTGACAAAACATTTTGTTTTACAAGAAATCATTAAACTAATAAACATTTTTACCTGATGTCTTTACTCATTCGAGTGTGGCAATAGAAAAATATTTCTACCTTGCCTTCAAGAGCAGAAAAAGGGTACATGATTATACCTGTTTTTCTGCTCTTTTTGCTTTTGTACGAAACTGTCGTTCGCCACCGTAATGAACTTTTCCTGAATCAAAAGGAAAGGTGATGTGTGAACGTGAAAATTTATTTTTTAAATAGTAAGGTTTATTTCCTATTTAACCATTACGATAGAGACAGGGCAAAGGAAGGGAGGTGGTGCGATGGATGCAATGGAGCGTCGATGCCAGATCATTGAAATCCTTTGCGATGCAAAAATGTGTGTTAAAATGCGCGATCTGGCTTCCCGGTTCAATGTGTCCGTTCGCACCATTCGAACTGATGTGGATGTACTCTCGACTACATATCCGATTGAAACGACACGGGGGCGATATAACGGAGGAATCAGCTTTATAGAAGGATATAGTCCGAAAAGTCCCCGACTGACTTTGGTGCAGCGAGATTTTCTATATCGAATTATGAAACAACTATCGAAGTCTGATCAGGAAATAGTGCAGAGCATCCTCCACGATTTTGCCTTTATGCAGTAGTACTGCCTGAACCTTGACAACTGAATACCCAGCACGGAGGTACGTTCCCGGTGCAGGAAGCGTGATCGGAGAAGCGCCATGACGTACAAGCTCATACCCGGCAAGGTGGCGAGATTGTACCGA
>NZ_CALADU010000016.1 GCF_937890665.1 uncultured Subdoligranulum sp. | reverse complement strand
GCCAATCGTAGGGGCCGCATGCATGCGGCCCGCGGATGCCCGCGGCGGCAGGCCGGTTTTCAAATCATAGTACCCGTTCTCCTTGCTCTGTAGGGCGGGGTCAAGACCCCGCCCTACAAACCGTCGCGCACGCGCCCCTTTGTTTTCCACCTTTCGGCCAATCGTAGGGGCCGCATGCATGCGGCCCGCGGATGCCCGCGGCGGCAGGCCGTTTTTCAAATCATAGCACCCGTTTTCCTTGCTCTGTAGGGCGAGGTCTTGACCCCGCCGCGCAGAACTTACCGCCGCCCGGAACTTTCCGGGCTATAGTACCCCTCCCCCACCAAAAAAATTTCCTCACTTTTTAATCAAATAATCAAAAACTGTTCAAATTTTGCCGGTTTTGTAACAAGTCGGCAACATCTGCCGTTATAGTATATAGATGTCAGAAGTCGAAAGGGGGGCTGCCCGATGCCGGACGACCGAATCACAGGGGGCCAGCAGGCCCAACAGGCCCGCAGGCTGCGGGTGCAGGGCGCGCTGCGGCGCGCCCGCCGCCAGCAGCGCGGGGTTTTCCGCTTTAAGGATGTCTGCATTGATATGCGCGCCCGCCGCGTCTGGCGTGCCGGGCAGGAAGTGGACCTCACCCCGCGGGAATACGCCCTGTTGGAAACGCTGGTCCTCAACCGCAACATTGCGCTGACCCGCGGCCAACTGCTGGCCGACGCCTGGGGGTACGACTACGTGGGCGAAAGCCGCACCGTGGACGTGCATATCAACCGGGTGCGCCGCAAACTGGGCCTGGGGCAGGAGATCCAGACCGTGTTCAAGGTCGGCTACCGGCTCAACACGCGGGGTCCTGTGTGAGCGCCCAGCGCGCTTCGACGGCGGCCCGTTCCCGCGCGGCCAGGTCCTCCCACTGGGGATTGGCCCACAGCGAGGCGTATCGGTACAGACCCGCGCCGTCATAGCCCAGGTCCGCCAGCGCCGCAAGCTGGTCCGCCAGCGCGTGGCCGGAAAGCCACTCCCCTTCCGGGCCGGTGGAACCGTCCCCGTCCCCGATGCGGTAGGCCCCCAGCCCGCCGTACAGCGCCACGCCCTCCGCACGGGGCAGCGCCGCCCACTGGGCGGCCAGCGTGCCCAGCGCGTGGCCGCCGCTCTCGGATTCATAGGTCAGGCCCCAATAGAACTGGGGCATCACATAGTCTACATAGCCGCCCTCTGCGATCCAGCGGGCGGCGTCGCTGTATTGCCCGTCCCGGCAAAGGTCCAGGTCGGCCAGCGGCGCCACGCCGAACCGCACGCCGTAGGACTGCGTGACCGCATGGCAGGCGGCCATCAGGGCGTCCACGTTCTGCCGCCGCCAGTCGTCCAGCGCCAGCGTGCTGCCGCTGGCGGCATAGTCCACCTCGTCAAAGGCCGGGTCGCTGGTGGGGTAAAAATAATCGTCAAAATGGATGCCGTCGATGTCGTACCCGGCGCAGAGTTCTTCCACCCCGGCCGCCAGGAACGCCCACACTTCGGGGGCGGCGGGGTTCAGGTAAAGCCCCTGCGTGGTGGCGCGGACCCATTCGGGATGCTGCACGGCGGGGCTGCCGTCACACAGGGCGGGCGCGCCGTTTGCCTGTAGACGGTAGGGGTTGATCCAGGCTTCCAGTTCCAGCCCGCGGTCGTGGGCGGTCTGGATCAGGATCTCCAGCGGGTCAAAGCCGGGGTCCTGCCCCTGCACGCCGGTACACAGATGGCTGAAAGGAAAGTATTCGCTGGGGTACAGCGCGTCCCCGAAAGGCCGCACCTGGGCCAGCACCACGGTGGCCCCCAGGGCGGCGATGTCGTCCATCATCCGGGCCGCGTCGAGGGCGAAGGCTTCGGCGCTGGAAAAATCCACCTGCTGCCATTCCAGATAGCTGACCCACACGGCGCGGTAGGGCGTGGCGCGCAGGGGCAGGGCCGAGGGCGACGGGTTCTCACCAGTGGCGGGCGGCGCGGCGGAGGGCGCGGGCCTGTCCCCCGCCCCGGTCAGACGCAGCGGCGCCAGCGCCGCGAACAGCGCCAGCAACAGCGCCGCCAACCCCCATAAAAGCCGCCGCATAGGCAGAGCCTCCCTCCATATGAGCGGGCCGGACCCGCAGGAAACGGCGAACCGGCCGGCCGGCCGCCCGCATTCTGGTACAGTGTATGCGGCGCGGGACAAAAAAATGCCCGCCGCCCTTGGCAGGCGCGGCGGGTTGTGGTATAATAATGAATACTGTGGATGGGGGCCAGTAGCTCAGTTGGTCAGAGCTGGCGGCTCATAACCTGTTAGTTTAACCAAAATATCTTTTTGAAATCACGATATAACGTCATTTTATTTTGCGATACCTTCTAAAAACACCGTTTTGGCTATGGATTGGCTACGAGATGGTGTTTTAGGAGTTCAATAGTATATCTTACGGGCCAGTAGCTCAGCTGGTCAGAGCTGGCGGCTCATAACCGCTTGGTCGCGGGTTCGAACCCTGCCTGGCCCACCAAAAAGAACGTGCCTACGTCATTTTTTAATGATGAGGCACGTTCTTCTTTTATACTCCGTACAATTCACGGCTGAGCTGATTGCGAATGGATTCTTGGCGCTTTTTGTACTGCTGAGTGTAGATCATCAGGGTTGTACTGGGTTGGGCATGGCCTGCTTCAGCAGCTACTGTGGCAACACCAATGTCAGGGTTGGACATCAGGATGCTGACAAAGGTGTGCCGGAACATGTGGGGATGGAGGTGCCGGATACCGGCTTTGTCGCCAATCCTTCTGACGATGCAAGCATAGCTGTCCGGGCTGAGAGGCCATCCATGATCATCGCAGATCACAAAATTGTTGCCCGCCAGCGTTCGAAGGGAATCAGGATATTTGCAGCGTTTCTTTTCGATTGAGTTCTGCCAACTGGCTCCCATCATCTTGCGCTGATATTTCCATAATTCATAACACCTTTTCATGAAGGTCATGAATTCAGGTGCTACGTCTATGTACCGGTCGTTAGATTCTTTGGTTGTGGTCAACTGGTAGCCATACTCATGGAAAACCAGAAGGGATTTATACACATGGACCGTACACTGCGTGAAGTTTATATCTTCCCACGTTAGGCCAGCCAGTTCACCACGTCGCATTCCGGTATTGAGGAGTGCTTGTACGATTGTCTGCTCAAGCATACTGCAATTGGGAAGATAGTTCAGCAACTGTTTTACTTCATCCTCATGCAGACAATCCACAAAGCGGGGACGTGTTCCCCGTGCCGGAAGGGTAAACGCCGGTTGTACCGTACCGTATTGATCACTGGCAAACTGTAAAACCTGACGTGCAAACAGAGCATACTCTCGAAGGGTTTTGCGGGTCAATGTCGTTTCAGTACCTTCAATACGGAAAGCCTGTTCCAACTGAACACCCAGCGCTTTGGAAATTTCTTCTGCTGAGTGTCTTGAAACATGTTTACCACGGAAGGCTTCTGCCATTGTGTAGGCGGTTATGTCATGGCCGACTGCCAGTTTGTTAAAGGACTTAGTTTTGTATTTCCTTGCTTCAGGAAGGAGAAATGCCTTTTCATGTACCCTGATGCCATCGTTATCAATTTCCTCCATGAGCCTTTTGTAATCGACCTTGGTGATTTGGGAAACAGGTTTGTCGGCAAACCAGGGGCATACAATGATAATACGGTTGAGGTAGTTTTCTTTGGTCCGGGTCGTATTGGCTTTATTTTTGCGGCTGTCAAAGTCCCCACGGAGTCTGGCGGAAGGTGCTAGGCGCGCTTTACTATCCAATATGTATTCTTTTGCCACTTCCGCAAAGGATTTATTGGCGTCGCTTTTCGCCTGATACACAAGTTCCTGCTCATGCTTTTCAAATTCCATTGCTGCGGCAGTCGCCGCTGCGGTCCTGGTCTTTGAGGTTCTCAGTTTTTGGGGGTCAAAATCAAAGCGGGAGTAGCGCCGCTCTACCTTGCCATCAACCAAGATGTTGGCCGTCAGTTTGAAATACGGCGGTTTGTTCTGCGGGGTCATCAATTTAACAGATGCCATTTTCTTACCTCCTACTGTTTTTGATGCCTCAACTATACCCCTTATCTGGCAAAAGAAGTAGGCTGTCGTTTCAGCCAACGACAGCCTTGACACACATGAATGAATGTGTTATTCTTCCTCCTTTTGGCCATTGTAATAGGCGGCCAAACGCCCAAGATTGATGTACCACTTTACTCCCGACTGGAAAGCCAGACCGGGAACCTCTTTGCAAAGGCGGCGAAGATAGTAGGGCGGCAACCCCATAATTTCGCTTGCCTTCTTGATGCTGACAACCTGGGGTAACACTACTTTTTCAATCTCAATATCCGTTTCCGGCGTTTTTTCAGCAGAAGATTCGACGTACTTCATGAATCCTGGCACCTCCTTTTCAGATCCTTGTATCAATGCAAATTGATCTCACATGAACGGTGGCCAATGATGCCAGTATAAAACGGCACACTGACCACCGTGGTATCTAAGATCAATTTCGCATCCTTTTCGACACTACTTCCCGGATGCTGGGCGACGTTTCGGCTCGGCGTTGGGACGCTCCCGCTTCCTGCTTACTTTGCAGTCCCTCTGCAGTCTTGCGATAGCACTGAGGGGCGTATCATGATTACCTGCCCTTTCATCGCATTGGTGAGATTCCACCCTCACCGTGACGGCAAATGCTGATCGCTCCACCATCGCCGGAGATTCACCTCCTCCTTGGCGTGGTATCTTGGCGGCAATCCCGTCCGTGCTGACCGACGCTCCGTGGGTTGCGGCCAGGCAGGCTTTATGTAGCCGAAATGTCGGATATTTGCTTTTTCAAGGTGCAGGAGAGGTTTTGGGGGAAGCCTAAATTTACCTCTCACTAATATGCACGCAAAAGGACAAAAAGCGAGACACGTTTCAATACAGTTCTTTCAGCAATTTTCCTAGCCGTTTCAACCCACGCTGAAGGGTGATTTGTATCGTTCTAGGCGTCACGTGCTCTGCCAAAGCAATTTCTTTACAAGATTTACCAAGGAAATAGCGGGAGTAGATATGCTGTCCTTGTTTGATAGGGAGTTTGGCAAGGGCCTCATTCAACTGCTGCATAGTTAATTTTCGCTCGTAAATTTCTTCTGGCGACTCCTCATGGAAAACAACATAGTTCTCAATGCCATTGCCATATTCCAGCGAGTAGAACGCTTTGGCCCGCAGCCGCCGCATATAGTAACTTTTTTCATCTCGCAAGGATTGCTCCAGTACGTCCGCCACCTCATCCGTGACGAGCACCAAATTGCTTTCGCCGTACAATTCAGGTTTGCGGTAGTATTTTTTCAGATCAATGGTTTTCATAGGCACCTCCGTCAATTTTGGCTTTCATCAAAATGCGGAGGTAACCGGTGGTGCCCTGGGCCAGATAAAAAAGAAAAAAGACCTCTTACAAACCGACCATTTCCCGATTCCAACGTAATGGAAAATTATGGGATATTTGGTGGTATTTTGTAAGAGGTCGTAGAATGTTGTCGAAATGAAATAAGGGGCGATCTGATTTCTCAGATGCCCCCTGCTCAGCTCATCACGCTAGAGGAACAAGTTGCTGTGCTACTTGCCTTAACCATTCTTCCCCTTCCTTCCTCGTCAAGTCGTGTTTATTTTGACCCACACAGCTATATATAGTGTTACTTTATAACTAAATCATACTATATATTGTTTGCAAGACTTGTCGAGTTATGGAAAAATATGGAAAACAATGTCATTCTCTCTGCGTGATTCACTATGGAAATCCACCCGAAAAAGTCCGGGTTTTGCGCTTTCAGAGCCTCATAATGGGATTGCTCTGGGTTCTGTCCATCTGCGCTCTCCGGCTGCTCCAGGGCGGCAGAAAGCCGATCATAAGACTTGTCGTTCCGCTTGAGCCATTGGTTGTACCGTCCAGTTGCAAAATGCGCCCGTAGTAGGTGATCGCACCGTTGTCCTCGATTACAACGGAAATGTATTCATTCGTCCCTGTCTGTGCATCGGAGTAGGAAAATACGATGGTAGGAAGGAGATGTCATAGCACTTCCCTCCCTCGTTCAGATTTGTTTGTGGCTTTTTTCACCTCGATTTACATAGCGGATGAAGCGGTCAAAAGCTGCCTCGCCATCCATATTTCTCTTATAGACACCAGCATGCTCCAGTACCTTGGCAAACACCTTGCCAACTTCCAGCTTCAGAATGCATGCGGTATTGTCCGTTGTAAACGTATGGGTTTCCTTTAACTGCTGAACCCACTTAGCGTGCTTCTCCAGCTCGCCAGTAATGGGCTTGTCCATCAAAATGGCTTCTTCCAGGTCTGCCAGTTCCTGCTTCAGTCTGGAGGGCAGCACAGCCAGACCCATCACTTCGATCAGGCCGATATTCTCCTTCTTGATATGATGCAGCTCTGCATGGGGATGGAATACGCCCAGAGGATGTTCCTCCGTGGTAATGTTGTTACGCAGGACCAGATCCATCTCGTAGTCCTCTCCCCTGCGGCGGGCAATGGGCGTGATGGTATTATGGGGTTCACCGTTGGTTTCCGCGAAGATAAAGGCATCTGCATCAGAATAACCGCGCCAGGACTGCAGGATATGGTCTGCCAGATCCGCGATCCGCTGCTTGTCCGGGCAGGTCAGACGGATGACACTCATGGGCCACTTCACGATGCCTGCCTTCACATCCTCAAAGCCATTGAAGACGATCTTACGCTCCACGGGGGACTTCTCCATGGGGAAGGTATAGCATCCACCCTGGAAATGCTCATGGCTCAGGATGCTGCCGCCCACGATGGGCAGGTCTGCATTACTGCCGATGAAATAGTGAGGGAAGATGGTGACGAAGTCCAGCAGCTTCTCGAAGGCTGCCTTATCGATTTTCATAGGAGTGTGCTCCGCATTAAATGCAATGCAGTGCTCGTTGTAATAGACATAGGGGCTGTACTGCAAGTACCAGGGTTTACCGCCAATGGTGATGGGAATGATCCGGTGGTTCTGCCGGGCGGGATGATTCATCCGGCCTGCATAGCCTTCGTTCTCAGCGCACAGCTGGCACTTGGGATATCCGGACTGAGGTGCCGCCTTGGCTGCGGCAATAGCCTTGGGGTCCTTTTCAGGCTTGCTCAGGTTGATGGTCACATCCAGCGTGCCGTAATCCGTCACAGTCTTCCAGCGCATATCCTTCTGGATCCGGTAACGGCGGATGTAATCGGTATCCTGAGAGAACTTGTAAAACCAGTCTGTGGCAGTCTTGGGATTTTCCTCATACAGCGCTTCGAAGGTGCTGCGCACTTCTCTGGGAGGCGGGGTCAGGATTCCCATCAGTTTGGTATCATAAAGATCCCGGCTGGTGATATCATCGGAGATGATACCTCTATTCACTGCGTCATCCGTCAGATTCTTCAGGATCTGCTCCAGAGGCATGGGACGGACTTCTGCAGGTTCAAAACTATCCAGCTGCTGGGGAGTAAGCAGCTGGTTTATAATAAACGCCTTGTCGCAGGGCTCGATCAGTTTCCTGTCCAAGCCATACTGCACCAAAGCGGAAATATTCTCATTGATGTTCGTATAAAACACTCCTTTAAATTCCTTTTCGAAAGATTTTTCTTATGCCTTGCGGGAAGCCAGCAGAGCCTGTTTTGCCTTTTCAACATTCAGCTTGGTCAGCAGGAAGGTGACCAGTGCACAGAAGATTGCGGGCAGCCACAGGTACATAACATTCAGCATGGTAATCACGGAGTCAGGCTGAACAGCGGCGCCGCCTTCAATGAATCCTGCGGCAGCCAGCAGCCAGCCGGAGATTGCGGTACCCAGGCCACCGCCGATCTTAACACCCAGAGAGGTGCAGGAGTACATGGTGCCGTCGATACGCTTGCCAGTGGTCAGATAGGTGTAGTCAGAAGCAGAAGCGATAACCGCATTCAGGTCGCCCTGCAGGGGGCACATACCCAGGGAAGCCACAGCGGTGAAAACCAGCATCATGGGGACACTGCCCATGTAAGCAGCCACGATCACCAGGATTCTTGCAACGGTAGCCAGAGCGTAGCCGCTATAGTTGATCTTGTACATGCCGCCCAGCTTTGCAACCAAAGTGGGCACCAGCAGCAGGCCGATGATCATGGGGATGTTCAGTGCAGCGGCGAACTTGCCCATCAGGTTTGCATCTTTCAAAACATAGGTCATGTAGTAGGTACCAACACCGGTAAAGGCGGTGTACAGCTGAGTCAGCAGATAAACGCCCAGGATCAGCAGATAGAACTTGTTCTTGACCAGCAGACCGGCTGCCTCACGCAGGGTGTACTTCTCAGCGGGAGCGGAGGTGTCCTTCTTGGTTTCGTTTTCGTCCTCGGGCAGCTCCTTCAGGGACAGGACAGAGATGGTGTTGGAGATGATACCGATGACGACATAGATCAGAGCGACGATTCGCCATGCGGCGGCATCATTACCGAAGTGTGCAACAAGACCGAAGGTAACAGCCTGGATGATGGTGCTGGTGGTGAATGCGAAGACGAAGCGGAGGGAACCCAGCTGAACACGCTCGTTTTCATTCTTGGTAACCAGAGCGGTCAGTGCGGAGTAAGCGATGTTGTTTGCGGTGTAGAAGCCGGCATTCAGCATCACGTAGAAGATGAAGAAGAAGGCGTACTGTGCGGTCTTGCCCCAGGAAGTGGGAATGGAGAAGATTGCGAACAAGCAGACACCGCAGCCCAGGTAAGGCCACAGCATCCAGGGACGGGCCTTACCCATTTTGGTGTGGGTCTTATCGATCAGGGAGCCGAAAATCACATCAGAGATGCCGTCGAAGATCTTGGCAACTGCCATCAGGGTGCCGATAATGCCGGGGTTCAGTCCGATGGTGTCGGACAGGTAGATCATAACGAAGAAGGTCAGGAACGCATACACCACATTACCTGCAATGTCACCGGAGCCGTAGCCGATCTTGTTATACCACTTCAGATATCTCTTTTCGTTCATAATTATTCTCCTTAATATATTTTGTTTGTTTCATTTTGGGTGGGGTTTCCCCCACTCACATTTCTTACTTGGATTCGGGGATGAGACGGATGCTGAAGTCGATGGTTTCATCGGTCAGGCGGTACTTTTCCATCAGCTCGGGACCGCAGCTGTTGGAGCCGATGCCATTGTGCTTATAGTCCAGGCACAGGACAGTGCTGCCGGATTCCTCCAGTTCGAAGTTGTGACCCTTATTGGTCAGCTCTTCCTGAGTGTAGTGGGATGCGTTGAAGCTGAAGCCTTCAGTGCTGACAACGGTCATACGCAGGTCTTCGCTTTCCAGAACTGCGTAGTCGCAGTCGCCGTGGGCACCGTTCTCCTGGGGCCGGATGTAATCTTCATGCAGACCGGTGACAGTATCGGTGAACAGGCCATGCCATGCGGCGTTACGCTTGTCCACATAGTTCTCCATGGGGCCCAGACCGTAGTAGGTGACATTTTCCAGCTGCTCAGGCAGGAACATTCTCAGGCCGAACCGGGGCAGCTCAGGGAATTCGGGGTTCCGCTTTGCCAGGATGTCTACGGTGATGGCACCGGTGACGCTGACGGTCCAATCCAGCTCGATGTTGATGAACTTCTGAATGGTGGTAGCAGCGATGGATACATTGGAGTGGATTCTAACTTCGTTTTCGGTAGCCACAAAGTGGGTGCTGTAGGAGCGGGTAGCCATGTGATCGTAATAGGCAGCCATCCAGTGCAGCTTCAGCTTGCGGTCATTATCGGTGGGTGCTCTCCAGATGTTGAAGTTCATGGGCTTGTCCAGGACTTCCTTGCCGTCGAAGGTCATCTTGGCAAACATACCGGTGAACTTATCATACTTGTAAGTAAAGGTCTTGGTGCTGATGGTGATGTAACGGTCGCCTTCGGTGGTGGTGATGGACTCCTCACTGACGGGCTTTGTTTTCCAAATCTGCAGGGCAGTCTGGTTCCGGTCATCTGCATTTTCCAGCTTGACTTCGTCGAAGCCCAGGTCGAAGCCCTCGGGCAGGATCTCGGTGGCATTTTTCAGCTTGTAGGAGATCTTCAGGTAGCAGCGGCCCTTTTCGGGGATCTCGATGCTCAGGGGGATGGTGCCGTCGCAGTGAGGAGCAACTGCGGGGAGCTTTTCGATCTTGCCGCTGGCCACGATCACACCGTCACAGCTGACTTCGTAGGTTGCGGTGGCATAATCGGACAGGCTGACAAAGTCCATGTAGTTGTGGACGGTCAGCTGGCCAAACTTGGCATCGTAAGCTTCAACACGGGCAGGACGGTGAACATTCTTGTATTCCATCAGGCCGGTGCCGGGAGTTCTGTCGGGATAGACCAGACCGTCGACACAGAAGTTGCCGTCGTGAGGCCACTCACCGCTGTCGCCGCCGTACAGATACTTTGCCTTGCCGTTCTCGGCTACACCTGCGTAGATTGCGTGGTCACACCACTCCCAGACGAAGCCGCCGCACATGATGTCGTGATCCTGGATGAACTGCCAGTAGTCTTCCAGGTCGCCGGGGCCGTTACCCATGGCGTGTGCATATTCACACATCAGGAAGGGCTTGTCGGGGTTGGAGTCCAGGTAGCGCTGCAGGCGCTCCATGGAGGGGTACATATCGCTGTACAGGTCGATGTTGGAGAAGTCGTACTTGCGCTTGCGGCTGCGGTACTGGGAGCTTTCGTAGTGGGTCAGGCGAGCAGGATCGAAGTGCTTGGTCCAGGCCAGCGCCGCCTCGAAGCAGCAGCCGTAGGAACTTTCATTACCCATGGACCAGCAGATAACGGAGGGGCGGTTCTTATCTCTCTGGACGCAGCGCTGGGTGCGGTCCATAGTTGCTTCCAGGAAGTCGGGGTTATCTGCGAAGGGCTCGTTCCAGGTTTCCACGTGGTTCTCCCAGATGTCGTTCTCCTTACAGTACAGAGCGGAAGCGCCGTGGCTTTCGTTGTCAGCTTCGTCGATGACCATAAAGCCGTACTGGTCGCAGAGCTGGTAGAACATGGGAGCGTTGGGATAGTGGCTGGTGCGAACTGCATTGAAGTTGTATTCCTTGATCATCCGCAGATCCCGCTTCATGTGCTCGACGCTGATCACAGGGCCGGTTACGGGATCGGAGTCGTGCCGGTTGACACCCCGGAACTTGATGGGGCTGCCGTTGAGGAACACCATGTTGTTCTCAATGTGGATGGCCCGGAAGCCGATGCGGTCGGTGATGACTTCGTCGGGAGTTTCCAGGATCAGGGTGTACAGGTAAGGCTTTTCGGGATTCCAGAGGGTGGGATTCTTCACCGTGAAGACTGCCTGATGGGTGTAGGCACCGCCATCGAACACCTTAACAACACCGGTTCCGACAGACTTATCAGCCGCATTCAGCAGCTTTACCTTGGTGGGGACGAACTCACCGTTGTAGGCAAACCGGATACGGACGGTGGCTTCCTCTTCATCCAGCAGCGTGGTGGTGAAGTAGTCCCGAATGCAGTTTTCAGGACGCTTCAGGATGTACACATCCCGGAAGATGCCGGAAGTACGGAACTTGTCCTGATCTTCCAGGTAGCTGCCGTCACACCACTTCAGGACCAGAACTGCCAGAGTGTTCTTGCCTTCTTTGACAGTCTCGGTGATGTCAAACTCGGAGGTGGAGTGGGAGACTTCGCTGTAGCCCAGGAAGGTGCCGTTGAGCCAGACGTAGAAGCAGGAGTCAACACCCTCGAAGTTCAGGTAGGCCTTGGGGGCATCTGCATTGCCTTCATAGACAAAATCGTACAGATAAGCACCGCAGGGATTTTCATAAGGAACATAGGGAGGGTCTGCCGGGAAGGGATAGCGGATGTTGGTGTACTGGTGCTGGTCGTAACCGTGGTTCTGCCAGACGCTGGGGACGGGGATCATATCCCAGCCGGATGCATCGTAGTTTTCTTCGTAGAACTTATCTTCGAAGTCGTGGATGCACGCGCAGTACCGGAACTTCCAGTTGTCATTTAACAGCTGGAACCGGTCAGAATTCTCCCGGTTCTCCACAAGATCATCCATTCTCTTAGATGCCGGGATGAAGTAGGAGCGGTTAGGAGTTGTGCCTACATGATGGGTATGCAGGTCTTCGAAGTATGCAGGAATGATCATAGATTTCTCCTCCGTTTTTTGTTTTGCCGTTTTTTAACTTCTGGCTGTATTATAGAAATAATTTGCAAAAAAATGAATAAACTAGAATGGACAAAACCTACACAAAATGATACTATGTAGAAAAGTGTAGTTTTCAGTTTCCCTTGTTTTTCCATGTTTTCCGAACAATATCCATGCTCACAAGCATATTGTACAAAAACAGAATAGGAAGATTGTACAATGTATATAAACTCCGGTTACCTGAATAATTCCAGATTGCCTTTCAAGGACAAATCCAAGCCTCTCATTGTGGGCAGCTGCGGTACATACCGCCTGCGCACCAAAGAGCGACTGCCCACCTGGCGTCCCAGAGGCCGTTTGGACTATCAGTTACTGTATGTGGCTTCCGGTAAGACTGTCTTCTATTTTAATGGAGAACCAAAAGAGGTTGCCGCAGGACACATGATACTTTTCCATCCCCGCCAGGAACAGCATTATGAATACTTTGCGGTGGATCGCCCGGAAGTTTATTGGGTACACTTTACCGGCTCTGATGTTAGAAACATCCTGAGACATTATGATATTCCTCTCGACCGCAATGTAATCTACTCCGGTTCCTCTGCTACCTATGCTTATTTGTTCAAGGAAATGATCAATGAGCTGCAAACCTGCCGGACCGGATATCAGGAACTTTTGGAAATGTATCTGCGCCAGATTTTCCTGCTGGTGCAGCGCAGCTGGGAAGAACGGAAACCCACTGTCAGTTCTTACCTGCAGGAAGAAATTGATTATGCCCGGAAGTATTTTAACGAGCATTACAACGAAGATATCAGTATCGAGGAATATGCTCAGTCCAGAGGAATGAGTGTCAGTTGGTTCCTACGGAATTTCAAGCAAATGACTATGAAATCTCCCATGCAGTACATACTGGCCATTCGAATCAATAACGCTGTCAGCCTTCTGGAAACCACGGACTACAATGTGACAGAAATATCCACTATTGTCGGTTATGAGAATCCTCTTTATTTCAGCCGTATTTTCAAGAAGCAGAAAGGTGTTTCCCCTTCTGAGTACCGTAAAATGCTTCAGGGAGAAGCAATAGCCAACAGTTCCAATGAATAAAACACTTATACAAATGCAAAACGACGGTCTGACTTTACAGACCGTCGTTTTGCATTGGAATATTGAAAGAAGGAGAAATAATTGTACTGTTTTAATAAGGGATGTTAGGCTGCCACGGTTTCCGGCCAATAGCTGCGGATCAAAAATATGCAACAGCTGTATATTCTTTTCGCTATGACTTTGAAGCTGCGTTTTATGCAGTACATTTGCGTTTACCATCCCGGCTGAACCTGCGGGAAATACCAGCGTTTCGTGTGGCGTGTAATATTTCAGTTCGCCACTCTCCATGTAAAACAGTTCTATGGCATTGTGCCAGTGCCACGGGACAAATGGCTCACGATAGGAATCCAACTCTGCTTGTGAAGCAATATATGGAAAATCAGGTGTGTCATAAGGGAGCTTTTCCTCTTTGCTACCAACCTGAAATTCAAGGCTGTGGGTGATTTTCATACAAGCACCTCGTATTATTAAAGAGTAGTATTTATACCCCCCTTGTATTATACCGTCTACCATGATATTGGCTGTGAGTTTATAGTAGGCAGGTTTGTTTTGTGGAGTGACCAGTTTTGCAGATGCCATTTTATGAAACCTCCTGTGTTTTGTTTTACAATACAACAATACACGATCAGGGAAAAAAGTGGCAGGCTGCCGTGGAAGGCTACGACAGCCTTGACAACCTGGTTTGGTTGTGCACGGTCATTCCTCAGGATGTTTGTTGTAGTAGTCTGCCAGCCGTCCAAGATTGATATACCATTTTACGCCGGACTGAAACGCCAGACCAGGAACTTCTTTGCAAAGGCGCCGCAGATAGTAGGGTGGCAAGCCCATAAGTTTACTGGCTTGTTTGATGCTGGCAATTTGCGGTAGCACAACTTTTTCCATCTCATACCCAGTTTCTGCCGATGATTCTTTATCCATAGCAGAGATCAGCTCCTTCCTTACATTATTTATATATATTAGAGATAGGGAAATTTTCGTGGATGAATTCCACATGAACAGCGGCCACCGTTAGGCACTGAAGTGCAAAAAATACGGTGACCGCCGTGGTATCTAAAATTCATCACGCATCCTGTTCGACACTACTACCCGGATGCAAGGCGACATTTCAGCCTGGCGTGTGGCGCTCCCGCTTCCTGCTTACTTGGCAGGCCCTCTGCAGTCTTGCGATAGCACTGAGGGACGTATCATGATACCTGTCCTTTCATGGCATCAGTGAGGGTCCAAAACTCACTTGAAGGCGAATGCTGTTCGCTCCACCGTCGCCGGGGTTTCACCTCCTCGGGGCGCGGCATCCTGGCGGCATTCCCTTCCGTGCTGGCCGTCGCTCCGTGGGTTGCGGCCAGACAGGCTGTATGTAGCTGAAATGTCGGATCTTCAATTTTCAAGGTACGCAGGAGACAAACGGGGGAAGTGAAGTTTGTCTCTTATTAACCATTTCAAAAAACGGCAAAAAGCGAACCTGTAGGATCAAACTTTTTTCAGAATGGCCGCCAGCCGCTTCAGACCGCTGCGCAGGGACTTTTGGATCGCCCGTACCGAAACCTGTTCCGCTAGGGCAATCTCCCGGCAGCTTTTGCCGAGGAAGAAGCGGGCGTAGATATGCTGGCTCTGTTTGACAGGGAGTTTGGCGAGGGCCCGGTTGAGCTGCTGGATGGTCAGCTTTTTTTCATAGAGTTCTTCGGGTGTTTCCTCCCGGAAGAGGATATGGTGTTCAATGCCGTCCCCGCAGTCGAGGGAGTAGTAGGCTTTGGCACGGTAACGGCGCAGGGCGACGTTGTTTTCCTCGCGCACAAACTGTTCCAGCGCGTCAGCTACTTCGTCGGAAACGAGAAGAATGGTGTCCTCTCCCTCATGGAGTGGATGAGCATAATATTTTGTAAGATCAATGGATTTCATGAAAGGGTACCTCCGTCTGATTTTGTCGTTCATGAGAAAGGCAAAACCAGAACGGCGGCCCGCGGGGAAAGATGATAAAAAAGAAAGCCTTTAGTAACGACCTTGCCGGACAGCTTCTGTGTAGCAGAAGGGACAGGCGTGTAGACGTGTTGCTAAAGGTTGCAAAGAGGGGCGTGTTGTGAATGTATACGCAGCTACACGGACCCCCTCTCAGATTGGCTCAATAAAAAAGAAGGACGGCATGGTATTTCACCATGCCGTCCTGTGCATGTTCGTCCGCTTCCCAGTGGGCTTGGATGGGGGCGGCCTCATTATCCTTTACTTATTTTGCGTAGATCTGCGGTCATATTTCAGCAGGAGCAGCAGAAGGAGCGCACCAAAACTGGCTGCTGTTATGAGAAGACAGAGCCCCAGTGGGAATGGATCCGCCGTCTGCGGGATCGAAGAAGGCTGCGTGATGGAGTCCGGCTCAGAAATTTCGGAAACATTCTGCGCGGTGACAGCTTTCTTGTCGTCGGGCCGGGAGGTTGTCTGCCCGCTGTCTCCCTGATCTGGCTGCTGAGGTTCCGCAGGGGTGGGTTGCTCCGGATCGGAGGGGTCACCACCTTCCTCTGGGCTGTCAGGCTCGTCTGGATCGACGGGAGGTTCCGCTTTGTCCGTGAATACCAGTTCTATAGTTCTGGTGGTTTCACCCCGGAAAAAGTCAATGACAAAGTTCAGTGTAACAGTACCCTCCTGCTTGGCAGTCAGCGTGTTACCGTCCAGTATGGCGCCGGCGGTGTTTTCGGCAATCGTCCATTTATAACGGAACAGGTCACTGTTGCCGTCACCGCCCGTAGCTGCAAACCCTAAGTCCACAGCCTGGCCCACTAGGAACTGCATGGCAGTCTCCGAATATTCAGTACCGTTCACGGTCAGAGTCAGTTTTTCATTGGTGTTGGGAGGTCCGACCAGGACTTTTACATCCTGGAAGATCGTCTCATCCACAGCTGACTGAATGCGGATGCTGCCGTTGACGGTTTCCACACTATCGGCTTTACCATATTCCACAAATTTGCCTTCATGAATGGCAATAGTGCCTTCGTTATCTACCGTGATCCAATCCTTCAATTCATCCGAAACGGTGTAGGTCACCGTCTGGTCAGCGGCAGTAGGATAAACGGTGGGGAAAAGTTTGGCGGTGGCGCTCAGCGCACCTTCCACCGGCACCAGTTTGATGCCGTCCACCGCGTTCAGGTTGACGCAGTTGACCGTATATTCGATACTGGCCGGGGCTACCGAAGTGCCATACACCGAGAAGTTGTCGATGGATGTGGTCCAGGAGGCAGCCGAGCGGAAGTAGTGGGAGAACACGAGGGCCCCCACATTGTCTGCATAGTCAACCGTAGGATCCATGGGCAGGTCAGAGACTGTCTGGCTCTTGGAAGGATCTGCTGCATCGGTGACGGTGAAGCTGATCGTCCGGCCGGTGAAATTCAGAGTAACCCGGATGTGATAGATCTGGTCATCACCGGTCAGCAAGCCATCCAGTTCCTCACAGTCGGCAAAGGTAGCTGCATTGGGGCCCAGACCTCCGTGGATGTAGTTGAAGTTCTTGCCGCTGCTGGGGAAGGCCGTGGAACCATCCTTATAGTAATAGGCCATGGGGGCCTGCTTGCCGTCCAGTGTGGGGAAGGCTGCCAGCGCCAGCCAGGAGTTGCCGTTGGCATCCTCCAGCGAGATGTGGGCACCGCGGTAGTGGGTATCCGGGGTGAAATGGCCTACGTTCCAGTCGAAATCTACCACGACGGTATCGCCGCTGACGGCGGAAAATTTGCGCCGGTTCTGAGAGGTGGCGCTGCCGGTGCTGCTGCTGACTTTTGCCTGCAGCGACTGTCCTTCGATCCCGTTTTCCACCACTGCAAAGGTGAAGGTGTTCCCATCGGTGAAACCACCGCTGGTATCAGGCATATAGTTTTCCCAGTCATCACTGATCACCGGCACATGGACAACGGCGGAGTCGGTAAAACCGCCATCGGCAGCCACAGCGGTGATGGTGGCGATACCACCCTGGTGTGCGGTGACCGCGCCATTGGCGTCCACTGTTGCCACTGCCTCGTTGTCACTGGTCCAGGTCACATCGGTGTTGGTCGCCAGATCGGGGGTAAAGTGAGCGGTCAGTTGATAGACTGGCTCAGCGTCACCACGGCCCGCTGCATCGGGGGAAAAGTAGTTGGAGCGGATCCAGACTTCATCTTCGGACAGTTCCATGCCGGTGGCCGGGATGGGGTCGCTTTGCACGACCACCGTGCAGGAAGCAGTAACGCCGCTTCCGTCGTTGGCGGTGGCCGTTACGGTGCCAGTACCTTCTGCCAGCGCTGTGACGGTACCATTCTGATCCACCGAAATGTAGGCTTCGCCGCCAGGCTCCACGCTCCAGGTGACGGATGGATCATGGGCGTTTGCCGGTGTGACCGTCACGGACAGGGTCTTGCTGCTGCCGGTCTGGATGGCCATGACACTGTGGGAGAGCAGCAGCGGTTCCACCAGGATCGGGGTCACCTCCACGGTGATAGTATCGGAGATGGCAGGGTACTGGTCGGAAGCTGCGGTGATCTGAACCGTGCCGGGGGTAAGGGCCGTCACTTTTCCGCTGGCGTCCACCGTCGCCACAGCGGTGTTGCTGCTGGTCCAGTTGATCTTGTAGAAGGTCGCATCGGAGGGGGTCAGTATTGCCTGCAACTGCAGTGTACGGCCGGAGCGCACGGTGGTATCCCCTTGGATCTTTACCCCGGTGAGGGGCGTTTCGATGATCTCGACGGTGAATTGCAGTTCCGGACCACCGTCTGCCGCGGCCGCTTTTACCTGCACCTGTCCGGCTGCACGGGTGTCCAGCTGTACGACAGGGATGGTCTTGGAGGAGGAAAGTTCTGTGGCCAGTGTGCGCATGACCGTATCCTCGGTCTGCCAGGTATCCCCGTACCAATGAGCGATATCTGCGTTGTTCATGGTCCAGCACACCTCACGGCCGGAAGGGTCTCCATCCAGCGCTGTGGTGAACTGGATGGCATCATAGGGGGCGGCGTTCAGGGTCATACCCTCCGTTACAGTGCCGGTTTCGACTTCCTGGCCGTTGTGCAATAGGCGGTAGGTCACAGTTATGCCGCTGGCTGCTACAGGTTCGCCTACGGTCACCTGTACAGTGTCCGAGATGCTGCCCACGGTGGCGGTGATGGTAGCAGTGCCCGGTTTGCACCCTTCCACCACGCCGCTCTCATACACTCGGGCGATGGAAGGATCGCTGGAGGTATATATGACGCGGTACTGGCTGAGAAGTGCGTTCTCCGGTGCGATGGTCTGATGTAGCCGCTTCCGTTCCCCCACCGCCAAGGTAACGGTATCCTGGGAAAGGGTGATGGAGGAGGCCTGGGCGACGTTGTGGGTGTCGGCGGTGGAGCTCAGCGGGGTATAAACACTGCTGCTCACTGCCTTGGAAGCGCCGCGGTGGAGATAGGCGTACAGGCCCTCGGTCATATCGCCGGACTTGCCCGGCTGGCTGCTGCCCATCTCCTGGATGGAAGTGTCTCCGCCATTGAACAGCGAGCGCTGTGTATCGCTGATGGCTTCGCCCAGTTTGTGTCCGGCTCCGTACACGCCGATGGCTTCACTGTTCCAGTAGTAGAATCCGCGGGTCACGCCGGTGGGATTGGGCACATCCATGGGGGCCTGAATATAGTCCAGCAGATAATTGTATTGGCCGTTGGGGCTGATGTCAAAATATTTGGTCAGGCCCATGCGGGCACCATCTGAACCGATCATATCTCTTTTTGCGGTGTAGGAAAATCCGGTTTCCACATTGATATAATCGTAATCAGCCAGAGTGTCGTTCGCAAGGGCGGCTTTCATCATGGTCAGCTGGACCGAGGTATCCCGTCCGCCGTACAGGGAGAAGCCCATGCCGTCGAATTCGGCACCATATCCCAGCAAGCGGCCGAAGAAGCTATCCAACTGTTTGGGGTCATACCCTGTGTTCGTGTGGATGGTATTGATGGCGCCCGGGTATACCTTGCGCACGGCGCGGCTGGAGGCGGTGATGATGGCCGCATGGTTCTGCGAGATACCGCTCGCCACAGGGAACAGCAGTCCGCCGTTCTGTTCGTTGCCGTTTTTCACGGTGATGATGTTATCCACCCCGGCTGCTTTCATATCGGTGAGGAAATCATACACATAGTTGTAGACAGCAGTCTCCAGCATCTGAATATCCGGGTTGGAAAGGTTCCCCTCATAGTCAGATTCCAGCCATTCATAGGGCATGTGGGCCTTGGCGGCGCTGATCCAGGTATCGCTATAGTGGAAGCTGGGGGAGAAAGTCATGCCCAATTCTTGGCAGCGCAGGGCCAGGGCGGTGGTATGGGTCTCGTCAAAATAACCGATGACCTGCTGCCGCCCGGTAACATATTCGCCATCGAAGCCGGTAACGGTGGTGCCCAGGTGGGTCAGCGCGTCCCAGGTATAGACTTCGTTACCGGAGTGGACGAAGATCATCGCCATGACCGAGTTGACGCCGTGGTTGGACAGGATTCGCAGGGCATCCTGCTGTACGCCGTTGGCAAAATACTTGCCGCCGCAATCCTCGATCACCTGCAGGAAGGACATGTCCGCCCCTTTGATATAGGTGTTGTCTACCTGGAACACATCAAAGTTGTCCACATAGGCAAAGTGCGAACCGTTGGAAGTCCAGTCATCGGCCAGATGGGTGGTATCTACCTGGTCGGGGTTCGGGCGCTGCCAGCCGTTGGGGTAGGGGGTTTCGCTGCCGAAGGTGTTTTCGTATACGGTGACGGAATCCTTGTATGCCTCGTCAAAGATCGTGTTGGCATACAGCTCCACCTGGGTCTGCTCCGGCCCGGTGTGGAAGGCGATGGTCACCAGCGAATAACCCGCTGTGGCAGAAGGCGCCTGCCGCAACACAGTGCCGTCCGCGCCACGTACGCCCAGATTGACGCGGTTGCCAGTGGAGGTGCGTTCCACCAGCAAGCCCATCAGGGTGCTGCCGTCCAGGCTGTACTGTTCGGTGGAGGTAAAGGTATCCTCCAGGTCCACCTTCATACGCACGGTGGCAATGTAGTCGGTATCCGGCTGCACCGCAATGGTCTGGCGCACCTCGCTCTGGTCAGCCAGCTGTACGGCCTGGCTGCCGGTATCCGCAGCATCGGTCAGGGCAACCGTGCCGGTGGTCTGCCAGCCCTCCAGGCCGGATTCAAACCCCCAGTTGGTCACAGGGTTATTGTCATCGGCGTCCAGTGTGATCTGGATGTCGTCGATACAAAGGCCATCGGTATCATTGACAAAGGTCAGCGTCATCTGACCGTTATAGACCAGAACATTGCGATGGGCTGCCTGCACCCAGCCACTCTGGCCGGAGAGGGCGTTGTCCAGCTTGAGCACCGAGTCAGGGCCGCCGGTGCCGCTGACTGTCATGCGCCCGCCGCTGGCGCTGCCCTTGGCCCACAGGCTGACGGTGTAGCTGCCCTGCGGCAGATCGTTGACAGTGATGGAAGCACTGCCGTCTTTGTTGATGGTCAGACCGTTGGAACCGCCGTGAGCGTCCGCTGTGACAGAGGCGTTGGATAACGTCCAAGCGGCGGTATCCGATTCTTCAAAGGTAAATTCGGTCTGGCTGGTGCCGGATGGTTCATAAGGATCTTCCGGTTCTGGCTCGGGCTCCGGCTCCGGTTCCGGCTCCGGTTCAGGTTCCGGCTCAGGCTCGGGCTGGTCTGATTCGGGAGCGAAGGACAGGTCATAGAGCAGGATGTCCGAAGCATTGACGGCATACACCGCAAAACCGTACACATGACCGGCTTGCAGGGACATTGTGCCACTGTCGCTGCCGGAAGTCGTTTCCACAGCGGCCAGCGGGTCGCCGGTTTTCTGCAACTGGGTCAGG
>NZ_CALADU010000015.1 GCF_937890665.1 uncultured Subdoligranulum sp. | reverse complement strand
GCCAGATATTGAATTTTCAAGGTGCATAGCTAAAATTTATGTGCGAAGTTTGAGTTAAAAATAAATAGTGTTAGTGCTCTACAAGTATAAACAAAACAGGGGATTTTTCAATAAAACAATAGCATACTGTACTACAAACGTCAATCTTAATGAAAAAGCGTGTTCACATGGTAGGATAAGCCAAACGGTGTCACAAAAGATTAGCGAAATAAACCCGCCTGTAAATGGTGTTATATTCTAAAAATAAATGTTTGACGAGGACCATAGCATCTGCTATAATCTAAACATACCAAAAGAATGTATGAAGAAGGTGGCTTATGGCGCGTAATAAATATCCAGAGATTACCGAGGAACGAATTCTGGAAGTGGCAGAACGTCTCTTTTTAGAGAAGGGGTTCGAGCAAACCACCATTCAAGATATTGTAGATGCTTTGGGGGATTTGACGAAGGGGGCTGTATACCACCACTTTAAGTCGAAAGAAGAAATTATTGATGCAGTAAGTGACCGCATGTTTTTGCGCAGCAATCCCTTTGCCGCGGCAGCAAAACGAAGTGATTTGAACGGGCTGGAAAAAATCCGAGAATCCATCCGGCTGAACCAAAGAGATGAGGAGCGGATGGCTATCACGGTACAAAGCATGCCGATCTTGGAAAATCCTCGTTTTCTGGCCGAAATGATCAAAGAGAATCAAAAAACACTTGTTCCTTATCTGAGAAAATTCATTGAGGAGGGGATACAAGATGGCTCCATTCATACCGAATATCCGCAGGAATTGGCGGAAGTCATGATTTTGCTGACGGGGTTGTGGATGGTACCCGCTGTATACCCGGCATCCGCCGAGCAGATGCTGCGCAAGTTTCGATTTATTGGGGAACTGCTGGACAATATGGGGCTGCCGCTGGTAGATGAGGCCATGCTGCAGGAACTGAAACCGTATTTTGAGGAAATCGAACAAGAGCAACAAAAAAATACATAAAATTGCCTTCGGGCAATTTTATTTTGTGATGATACATACCAAAAGTATCTATATGATGAAACTGCCGCGGCTGCGGTGTTCTTTTTGCTTGAATACATACCGTTGGTATGTATTGGTTGATATAATCAGTCATAGGAGGATAACAAAATGCACGCAAAGCGACTTTTTACCCGCAATTTTACGCTCTTGGTGTGGGGGCAAATTTTTTCGTTATTGGGGAACTACACTCTAAAATTTGCTCTTTCTATGTATGTGCTGGAACAAACCGGTTCGGCAAGTCGGTTCGCAGCAATTTTGGCGGCATCCACAGTGCCGGTTATATTGCTTTCTCCGGTGGGAGGTGTGCTGGCGGACCGGATTAATCGGAGAACGATTATGATAGCGCTGGATACTTTATCGGGGATTTCGGTTGGGATAGTATGGCTATTATGGGGCGCGGCAAACCATTTGACACTCATCACAATATTACAAATTATTTTGGGAATATTTGGTGCTTTTGAATCTCCGACAGTTCAGGCCTGTGTGCCGCAGATGCATCGTGGGGAAAACTTAATGCGAGCCAATAGCGTTGCCAATCAAGTGCAGGCCCTTGCCGCGATGGTTACACCTTTTACTGGGAGTATCGCCTATACTTTGCTGGGAATTCAGCCTGTGCTGATGCTGGTCTGTGGATGCTTTTTCTGCACGGCGCTGTTGGAACTGTTTTTGGTATTACCGTCCCCAGCAAACGCCACCCAAGAATCGCTGGGCAAAATCTTGTGTGGGGACCTCAAACAAAGTATACACTTTTTGAGCCGGGAAGAACCGATGGTACTCCAGCTTCTATTGCTGGCGGCTGCCACAAATTTCTTTGCGTCAGGGATTGTATCAGTAGGACTTCCATTTTTGGTTCGCACGGTTCTGCGACTGCCGACCGCGTGGTATGGTGCGGCAGAAAGTGTGCTGGGGACGGCAGCCGTGATGGGGAGCCTTTTCATCGGAATCTGGGGAGATAAGATCCCCTTGCGAAAACAGCACTGGTTGTGGGCGCTTTTTGGTGTGGGCTTACTGCCGGCAGCAGCGGCTTTTGCGTTGGTTTTATCGCCAGCGCTATGTTATGCCGTTTTACTCGCAGGTTTATGCGTGGGGCAGGCCACTTGCAGCATGTTTTCTGTGGTGGGGCTCTGTGCCATTCAGCAGAGAACGCCGGAAGGTTTGACCGGCAAAGTTATGGCGTTTGTTATGACGCTGGCGCTCTGTGTGCAGCCTTTAGGGCAGGTGCTGTATGGAATTGCGTTTGATTTTTGCTCACCAGCGGCTGTTCTGGGTATAACAGGGCTTTTGGTGCTATTTGCGGCTTATTCCTCCCGAAATTTATTCAAACAGTTGTCTAGATTCTAAAGGCGTGTAAAAGTTTGCACAGTTGGGTAGGAATACTGGAATCCTTTGATTCTATCTGTTACAATGTAGAATATACTATAAGAATCGGGGGAAAAGGGGGAACTGCCTTGTCACTGTATTACACAAAATATAATTCTCCGCTGGGGGATATTCTCTTGATGGCCAATGATGATGCACTGATTCGCCTCTGTCTGCCGGGACAGACCGTGGAAGAGGGCCTGCTTGCACAAGCGGCTTGCCATGATCGAGCGCCGCTGTTGGTAGAGGGATGCGACTGGTTGGATCGCTATTTCTGCGGTAAAAGGCCTACCCCGCAAGAAATTCGGCTGGATCCACCGGGAAGTGATTTCCGGAAACAGGTGTGGGAGCGGCTATGCTACATTCCCTACGGCACTTTGGTGACTTACGGCGATATTGCCCGGGAAATGGCACAGGAAAAAGGGAAAAACATGTCGGCTCAGGCGGTTGGCGGTGCGGTAGGACATAATCCTATCTCTTTAATCATTCCGTGCCACCGTGTGGTAGGAAGGGACGGCAGCCTTGTTGGCTATAACGGTGGGGTTGCTTTGAAACGTCGCCTCTTGAAATACGAAGGGGTGGATGTCCGAAATTTATACGATCCCAAACCTCGTACAGGACCGGGGGCGTTGCAGGAAAACGATGAGAAGTAAAAATGCTTTACGCCAAAGGAGAGTATACCATGAAAGAGATTGCCATTACGGAGTTGCCCCATGTACAGATTGGGCAGGCACAAGATGAAATTGCGGGTACAGGGTGCACGGTGCTGCTATTTGGAAAAGACGGGGCCCCGGCGGGGCTGGATGTTCGCGGCGGCGGGCCGGCTTCGCGGGAAAGTGAGCTGTTGAAGCCGATGGCGGCGGCAAGCTCAATTCATGCCATCTTGCTATCAGGCGGCAGCGCTTTCGGACTGGATGCTGCTGGCGGAGTGATGCGGTATCTGGAAGAGCGAAACATCGGTTTTGACGTGGGCGTAACGAAGGTGCCATTGGTGTGTCAGTCCTGCCTGTTTGATCTGACGGTAGCCAGTGCGCAGGTGCGGCCGGATGCGGCCATGGCGTATGCAGCTTGTCAGAATGCAGAAAAGGGAAACTACCAAGATGGAAACTATGGTGCAGGAACCGGCGCTACGGTGGGAAAACTGTTGGGCATGGAGCATTGCATGAAGTCCGGAATCGGCAGTTATGCGGTACAGGTAGGCGATCTTCAAGTGGGGGCACTTGTGGCAGTCAACGCGCTGGGTGACATTTACGATTGGAAAAATGGTCAGAAGGTTGCTGGACTGTTGGCAGAAGACCATAAAACGTTTTTAGACGCCGAGCAGGTGGCTTTGCAGAAAACCGAGGTGGTAGAGAATAAATTCGTGGGCAATACCACGTTGGGTGTGATCCTGACCAACGCACGGTTTGATAAAACAAAGTTGTGTAAAATAGCAGGTATGGCCCACGATGGATATGCCCGGGCGATTCGCCCGGTACATACTACGGCGGACGGGGATAGCATTTATGCGGTATCGCTGGGGGAAGTGTCCGCCGACCAAGATGTTGTCGGTGCGTTGGGTGCACAGGTGATGGCGCAGGCGATTGTGCGTGCTGTGCAAGCGGCCAAGAGTGCCTATGGATTCCCTGCGGCGTCAGAGTTATAACACGAAGAAGTTCCCGCCGTAATAGGTTGGGAACTTTTGTGTTTCCCGTTGCCTAAAAAAGGGTTTCGGGGTATAATAGGGAAACTGAAAAATAAGAATGTTAAACCGGCAGGAGTATCATCTATGTCGAAATTGGATGAACAGAAGAAGGTCTTAGTCGAGTACTTTCAGCAGGGGTGCAAAAGCGAAGGAAAATTGACGCTGGGGTTGGAAGTAGAACACTTTGTTACCCATGCAGGAGGCGAGGCGGTCACCTTTGCTGAAGTGCAAAGCGTGATGCAGCAGATGCAGCAGCCCTATGATACCCCCATCTTGATTGATGGGGAATACATGGGATATGTAACAGAGTGGTACAGTGTCTCGCTGGAACCGGCCTGTCAGGTGGAGATCAGTGTGGTCCCGCAGGCTACTGTGCTCAAAATTATGGATATTTACAACCAGTTCTACCTCCAGTTGAGTATGACACTGGCAGCGCGCGGATTGCGGGCGTGGACGGTTAGTTATCACCCGACCCGGCGGGCGGAAGAACTGCCCTTGATTCCCAAGCAGCGCTATGAAGCGATGGATCGCTATTTCAAAAATACTGGTGCTTGCGGTATTCAAATGATGCGGGCTACGGCATCTACACAACTGTCTGTTGACTATTATAGTGAACGAGACTTTGTACAAAAAATGAGGGTGGCTTGCCTGTTGACCCCTTTCTTTGCGTTGTTGAGCGACAATGCGGTGCGGTACCAAGGCAATCGAAACAATGCTTATAGTGTACGGACACGGATTTGGCAGGATGTTGATTTGGACCGATGCGGTGTGCCGCCCCACCTGATGGACCCGGACTTTGGGTTTGCACAGTATGCGCAGACCGTGCTTACGCGGCCTTTGATTGTGGCACTGAAAGGGAACCGTACCAAGGCCGTGGGGCGTAAGAATGCACAGGAAATTTACGGCAGCCATCTCTTGAAAAAAGAAGTGGAACATGTACTGTCTATGTTTTTCTTTGATGCACGCCTAAAAAGCTATCTGGAAATTCGCGGGGCCGATTGTATGCCGCCCAAATATATTGCAGCCTATGCGCAGCTAGTGAAAACGATCTTCGGCAGTCAGGCGGCGCTGCAAAATATTCTGCGCCATTATGACGGCGCCACAACGGGCGATATTGCCAATGCAAAGGTGGCCGTATGCAAAGATGGGTATAATGCATGGGTGTACGGAAAACCCATCGGTAAGGAGCTGGCGTGGCTGTTGTTGCAAGCCAGAAGCCGCACGCCTTCCCAAGAAGAACGAGCCCTATTGGAGCCGTTTGCAAAGCTGATTGCCACCAAAAAAACCATACGGGAAGAAGAATCCGAAAATGACTGAATTACAGCAACTGAATCAGGCGTATCTCGAAGCGGCTGCATCGGACCCGGCTCGTCTGCAGCGCGAATTTGATGAGATAACCGAATATATGAAAGCGTCCACAGCCATCCACCATGGTGAATATGTGCGGACCTGCTATCAACCCAAATTGTTTACCGAAAAGATTTTTGCGCAGTTTGAAGCGGATATTCAGACGCTCTATGGTATTCTCGGAAAAGTGATGCACGCCTATTACCGGGACCCGGCATACCGCGCTTTGTTTGGTTTTGATGCCGTAACGGAAGAATTGATTTTGCGAGCTAACCCGGATATTTCTTTGCTGCCGATGGCGCGGATCGATTTTTTCTATAACGAGGAGACTGGTGCCTATAAATATTGTGAGTTTAACACCGATGGAACCAGTGCGATGAACGAGGACCGGGAACTCAATTTGGCACAGCGCCTTTCCACTGTTTACCGGCAATTCTGTGACACGCACGCAACACGGACCTGCGAATTGTTTGAAAGTTGGGTCAAAACGTTGTGTGCGGTGTATGCCCGTGCGCGTCATACGGAGCAAAAGCCGTATGTGGCTATTGTGGATTTTATGGACTGCGCCAGCGTCAATGAATTTGAAGTTTTTCAGGGCTATTTTATTCGGAATGACGTCCCGGCGGAAATCTGTGATGTGCGAGACCTTCGCTACGACGCCGATGAGAAAGTCTTATACGGTCCCGGAGGACATAAGATCGATGCGATTTATCGACGGGCTGTTACCAGTGACATTTTAGAGCGGTATAATGAATGCGGTGCACTGTTGGCAGCTGTGCGGGAGGATGCGGTGCTTCTGGTAGGGGATTTTCATACCCAACTGGTACACAACAAGACCATTTTCCGCGTTTTGCATGAGCCGCTGACCCAGCAGATGCTGACGGCGGAGGAGCGGGCTTTTGTGGAGGCGCATGTGCCATTGACCAAAGCTCTTGAGGAAAGCGACGTGCCCCGCATTTTGGCTAACAAAGATGGTTGGATCCTAAAGCCGTTGGACTCGTACGCTTCCCGTGGGGTCCATGCGGGTGTGGAGTGCACACAGGAAGAGTGGGAACAGATTGTGCAAAATACACCCAGGCAAGGGTATCTGTTGCAGGAATTTTATTTTCCCTATGTAACGGAAAACTATGGTATAGGATTACAGGGAGCCTTTGGGAAAAACCGATACTATAACCTGACGGGGGTCTATGTCTACGACGGGATGGCGCAGGGCATCTATTCCCGTGTGTCGCTCAGTCCCATCATTTCCAGCCAATACAGCGAAAAAACATTGCCTACTTTGCTGGTAACCGAATAATCCCAGATGCCGGCACGCATACTATCCCCAAAAGAAAAGGGGGCGGACCGCGTGCGGGAAACATCGTATCATGCAGTAATTACCGAGATGACGGTCCGTGCTCTTTGGGAAACCCAAAATGTGATGGATTGCATTCCGGACGAATTATGGGATAAGCACTATGGCGGTTCACCTTTGTGGCAGCATCTGTATCATATGCTGCACAGTCTGGACCAGTGGTTTATCAACCCCAAAGCCAATGACTTTGTGGAACCGCCGGTGCATGTACCGGAATTGCATGAGTTAGACATCTATCCGGCGGCACATCTCAACCGCAGTCAGATGGATGACTATTTTTACACCATCAAGGCGAAGCTGTCCTTGTATTTGACCTCTTTGCACGATGAAGATCTGTTGCAGCGGCCAGAAAATTGCGAATGGACCCGCTTTACGCTGATTCTGTCCCAGTATCGTCATCTGCACCTCCATCTGGGGATGCTGATGGGTTTTATTGTGGCAGAGATCGGCTTATGTCCGCGTACCTTACAACCGGGGGACAAGTTTCCGCGGCCGCCCTATGACCCTTATCAATGAGGAGAACAGACATGAAGAAATGGTGCTATTTTTTGCCGGTGCTTCTGTTGCTGACCGGTTGCGCCTCACAAAAAATCGATACCACGCCGGTGTGGCAAGAAACACTGCCGAATACCGGGGTTGAGATGCAGCTGAGCAACTGTATCTTACTTAATACATACCATGTGGATTATGCAGAAAGCCGAGAAAACTCCGATCAGGTGGTCAACCGGGACGCTTTGAACACGCAGGGGGTCCCGGTAATCACGCTGTATGGTGTGACAGAAGATCAAGTGGAGCTCCGATTTGTAGAGAATATCTCCTATCTGTACTTATACTACGACAAGATGATGCCGCAGCCGGATTTGGATTATGTGCTGACGGAGTTGGAGGACGGCGGTCTTCAATATCGATTGGATACGGTTTATACCTTTGACTTTGTGATTACTACGCAGGACGGCACGGATTCTATGATCGTTACTTGCCAGCGCCCCGGTTTGGAAAGCGAGAGCAGCTGGTCTTAGGTCTTTTCCGATAAAATAAATCCCGGCGGATACAAACGTATCTGCCGGGATTTTTTAGCAGCCAAAAGATTAAGACGGATTGGGCATGTCGATGGTAGTGGTGGGGAAAGCAAAACTGCATCCCTCTTCGGCGACCAGTTGCATGATTTCCAGATTCAAGCGGCTTTTTTCCTCCAGAAAATCGCCGTACGGTAAGGTGGTTACATACAGCCGAACCAGAATATCGATGCTAAAATCGTTGAATTTATCTACCGTTACGGTGACCGTTTCGGCACGAACGGAAGGCTGTGCTTTCAACATTTCGGCCAAGTCGTGGCAAATGTGAGTAAGCTGCTCTCGGGACGTATCGTAGGTAAGGCCCAGTGTGAACTGCCACAGACGACTGCTGCGTTGGTTGCAGTTTTGAATGTATTCCGAGCAGACTTTGGAATTCTCGATGGTGACCGCTACGTTGTCTGTGGTACGTATGCGGGTGGAACGGAAGGAAACATCTTCCACAGTACCTTCAGAAGAACCCAAGATGACATAATCCCCAATGCCAAAGGGATGCTCCAAGACAAGGGTGATGCCGGCAATCAAATTGGACAAGGTAGACTGTGCAGCCAGCGAAATAGCAAGGCCGGCAACCCCGGCGCCAGTCAGCAGGCCGGCCACCGGAACCCCCAAACGATCCAATAAGGCGATGCCGGTGAAGATGGCCACCAAAGCACGGAAGATATTTTCAAAAAAGCGGGCCATCGTATTGTTGGTGGTCAGGTCCAGCTTGTTCTGGGCGCTGCGCAGCAATAGACGGCACATAGGGGCCGCCCGCCAGGCACCCAACCCGAAAAAGAAGGTGATCGACAAGTTGAAAAGGACCTGCAGTACCTTGAGATAGGTGGGGGTATTAAACGTAAATGGGACAACCAACAAGGCCAGATACAAAAGAACTGTACGAATAATCAGCGCGGTAGGCTGCACATAACTGTCAAAAAGAATGTACAACCATTCTGTCAGATGTCCGTGTAAGCTGTCGAGGATGCGGCGAATAATTCTGGTGTAGACCATCGGCAAAACCAGCGAACCCAACAGCAGCAGCACCGTGGGCAGCAGGTCCAGCAAAAGGCTAAAAGTAAATTCTTGCATAACAAATTCTCCATACGTTTGAGTGTGCGGAACAAAAACATTATACCATACCCCCTTGCATTTTGTAAAACCTGTGCTATACTATGCAAGTAGAAAGTCTGTTTCAGGGCGGGGTGAAATTCCCCACCGGCGGTAAACGGCGTGAAGCCGCAAGCCCGCGACCAGCTGCGTAGCAGTTGTTGATCCGGTGAGAATCCGGGGCCGACGGTATAGTCCGGATGAAAGAAACGGAAAGCTGTTTGCTATGCTTTTTTGCCCTGTTGCTATATATGGCAACAGGGCGTTTTTGTTTGCCGGCAGCAAGCATAACCAGCCTCCCGCAGTTTTATCACGCAAACCGGCTTTCGCAAACCATTTTTTTCGGGAGGTACTACCAATGACCAAAACACACAACCACATCCGTGCACTTACTGTAACCGCTATGCTTTGTGCGGTTGCCACCATTTTGATGTTCATGGACTTCAGTCTGCCGATTATCCCTTCTTTTGTGAAGATGGATGTTTCGGAGCTGCCTGCCCTGTTGGCCTCTTTCAGCCTTGGGCCTGTCTATGGCATTGTAGTATGTCTGGTGAAAAATCTCTTTAACTTGGTTTTCCACGGCTCCACCGGCGGCATCGGGGAAGTATGCAACTTTTTGATTGGCGCATCTTTTGTGGGCACCGCGGGGGTAATTTACCGGTTCCATAAAACGCGTCAGGGCGCTGCTGTGGCGTGCTTGATTGGCGCACTGGTTATGGCGTTGGTCAGCGTACCGGTTAACTATTTCCTCAGTTACCCGGTGTACGCTGCGATGTTCGGCGGTATGGACAACATCATTGCGGCCTATCAGGCTATTCGGCCCGGTACGGACGGTTTGCTGGAATGCCTGCTGGTCTTTAACCTGCCGTTCACCTTCGTAAAAGGCCTTGTCGATGCGGTGCTCTGCTTTCTAATCTATAAACCGCTTTCTCCGATTTTGCATGGCCGCGGGTAAGGGATGCACAGCAAAAAATACGAAGAAACGACTATTGACGAATGAATGGCAATATGCTATAATTCGACATACAACAGAATAGCAACTTATCAAGAGTGGCAGAGGGAACAGGCCCTATGAAGCCCGACAACCTACACCTATGTGCAAGGTGCCAAATCCTGCGGGGAACCGAAAGATAAGCGTCAGCGCGCAGTCTTTTGGCTGCGCGCTTTTTGTTCTCGTCAGTTGCGCTTCTGCTTAACCATTTTTAAGGGAGGCTTTTTACTATGTCCAAAGTTCTTTTCACTTCTGAGTCGGTGACCGAGGGACATCCCGACAAAATCTGCGACCAGATTTCCGATGCCATTCTGGACGCGATCCTCGAGCAGGATGCCAACGCTCGTGTTGCCTGTGAAACCACTTGTTCTACGGGCCTTGTCCACATCATGGGCGAGATTACGACCAGCTGCTATGTGGATATTGCAGAGACGGCACGGGATGTCATCCGTTCTATCGGGTATGATCGTGCCAAATACGGTTTTGACTGCGATACCTGCGGCATCATCGTTAACATTGACGGACAGAGTCCCGACATTGCTCTGGGCACCAACGATGAGGTGGCCGGTGCGGGCGATCAGGGCATGATGTTTGGGTATGCCTGCGACGAAACGCAGGAACTGATGCCGCTGCCCATCAGCTTGGCTCACAAGCTGGCCAAGCGGTTGACGGAAGTGCGCAAGAGCGGTCTGCTGAGCTATCTGCGCCCCGACGGAAAGAGTCAGGTTACTGTGGAATATGAGGACGGCAAGCCGGTGCGGGTGGACGCAGTGGTTATTTCCAGCCAGCATAGTCCGGAAGTTTCGCAGGAGCAGCTGCATGCTGACATCAAGCGGGAAGTAATCGAAAAGGTCATTCCGGCCGATATGCTGGATGCCAACACCAAGTACTACATCAATCCCACCGGACGGTTTGTGGTGGGGGGGCCGCAGGGTGACACCGGCCTGACTGGCCGTAAGATCATTGTGGATACCTACGGCGGTTATGCGCGTCATGGCGGCGGTGCGTTCAGCGGCAAGGATCCCAGTAAAGTGGACCGCTCGGCTGCTTATGCGGCACGCTGGGTTGCCAAGAATATCGTGGCTGCGGGACTGGCCAAAAAGTGCGAAGTGCAGCTGGCCTATGCCATCGGCGTGGCGGAGCCTGTGTCCATCATGG
>NZ_CALADU010000014.1 GCF_937890665.1 uncultured Subdoligranulum sp. | reverse complement strand
AATCTCCCCCCAGGGATCATACGCGACAGAAAAGCCTCCATATTGAGTTTCTCCTGCCGCTCCACAGGAGTTTGTTGCAACAACAAAACACTGGTTCTCAACAGCACGTGCCTGAGATAAGATTTGCCAATGAAGCTTTCGTGCTGCCGGCCACTGGGCTACGATAAACAAAACATCAATTCCTGGTACGGTCATAGTGCGAATTAGTTCCGGAAAACGCATATCGTAGCAGATAATAATGCCGCAAGATACCCCGTCCAAAGTAAAACGGGACACATGATCACCAAAGGCAAAGTAATCATGCTCATTCATAGGGGTAAACAAATGCGTTTTATCATACTCGGCCACGCATTCTCCCTGGCGATTAAACACATAGGAGGTGTTGTAAACCTTTCCATTTTTTACGTTGGAAACAGATCCCGCAACCAAATTCACATTGAGCTCTTTTGATAGCTTAGAACACATCTCCTTTACCCTGTAGCCATCCTGATCACTGAGTTCAACAAGATTATCTTTGGGAAAGAAGCCCACATTCCAGGTCTCGGGCAGGGTAATAATATCTGGTCCCTGCTGAGCTGCCTGGCGAATTAATTGCTCCGCCCGAGCAAAGTTGATATCCGGCTCGGCAAATTTCATGTCCATCTGTACCAAACTAACTTTCATAATCCCACTCCCTCTAAACTGCTTCTTATTTCGCAGCATTATTGAATTCAAAATATTGAATATTGTATGCCAAACATCGTATGCAATTTGAATTTTACGAAATCTTATATCATTTGTCAAGATAACTTTTATGCTTCATAGCAATCTTTGGTTATTTTGTCATGGTATGTATTTTACTTTTCGAGAGGGAATACTCCTGACATCTCACTAAAAAAGGCAATAACTATCACTATTTCAAAATATCACTGAGATATATCCGCATGCTGCTGAATATTTTCTGTCGTTTTCTCCATGTGATATCTCATTGCCTGAATTGCTTTTTGAGGATCTCCCTCTTCCAAGGCATTTAAAACTTCTTTGTGCTCAGCCAACGTCTCTTGTCTACGCACATCAGATGTTAATGCTCGCATGCCGGCTACACAAATCATATCATTCAAATTATCCAGCAGAGAAATTAACGTCTTATTTTCACTCAATTTATAAATCGCCAAATGAAATTCTCGATCCATCTGAATAAATTGATAAACTGGCACATTTGTTTCTTCTACTGCCTGTCTTTGCACTTCAAACAGCCGCCGAATTTCTTTTAGATACTCCTCTGTAATATGCTTAGCCGCATCCTCAACGGCAGATACTTCTAATGCAGTACGTACCTTCATCAAATCAGACAAGTATTTGTGGTCAAAGCTTCTAATTACAGCTCCTTTATATGTCTCCAGCACCACCCAGCCATCATGCTCCAACATTTGAATTGCTTCGCGAATTGGAGTTCGGCTAACTCCTAATGTTTCAGACAGGGTACGTTCATTTAACTCAACACCAGCCTGATAAGTTCCATCGATAATTCCTTTTTTAATAATCTCGTATACTTTATACTTGTACGGCATTTGTTTTTCGATCATTACACCATTATAGCCCCTTTCAAAAATAAAGAAGAGTCTCGTCTCTATGCTTGCTTTTTAAGCGCTGTTCGTTCTTCTTGTTTCAAGAATTTCTTAATGTGCTATGGTTCGAGATTAAATTGTCTTACCTCTTTATTTCAATATAGCATAGTTAAAAGAAAATTTCTAGAAGTGACTGCCTATACCTATTTTTTATCTTCTTTCTTCTAATTTCAGTCTTATCTTTGCGGCATAACAATACTCCCTCCATAATTGACACTGTTTCATCTCACTGTCTCTCATAGAGGGAGCATATCACCATTGTACGAAGCCATGCTTCTATTTTCTTTTGTTGTCTCCCAATCAGGAGTCAGCAACAGACTGGAGGCCTGTTGCTTATAATAGCACGCAGATATTGTTTCAAAAAATTGTAGTTAACCAGAGCAGAGATCCCCTTTGCTTTAAAACCAACTTCATTACTTATAGTCTTCACCACATCCAACAACCTGCATCCATCAGACAAATAGTACAAGGTACATTCAGCAATTATTTTTCTCGCATATGGCCTGAAAGTCCAGCTTTCGAATCCGAAGATAACATAAAACTCCTCGTACAATCAGATCTGCTACCATGGCAATCCAGGCACCGGCCAGACCTGTTGGTATACGTCCAATCAAAAGTAATGCCAACGGAAGCCGAACACACCACATTCCCATTAATACCACAACAAACGGAAATCTGGTATTTCCAAGTCCGCGCAACACACCAGACAAAACAATAGAGAGGCTAAACAAGGGTTCCGATATGGCCACGATCCTCAGCATATCAGCAGCCAATGCAATAACAGCCGGGTCGGAAGAAAAAATTTGGGCCAGTGGTGTGGCTAGGAAAAAGAGGAACAACCCTCCCAAACACCCAGACCACAACCCAATCCAACCTGCCGCAGAACTAAAACTGCGGCTGTCCTTTGAGGAGTTTGCCCCCACAGACTGCCCAACCAATGCAGTGGCTGCAAAGGAAATACCTTGCGCAGGCAGATAGCTGATCCCTTCCGCTGTCACAGCAACATGGTTTGCGGCCAGGGCCAGGTTTCCTAATGATGTAACCAAACCAGTCATAATCAGCTGACCGCTGCTGATCGTTACTCGCTCAAGGCCAACAGGAATTCCAAGACGCAGTGCTCTGCACAAAATTTTGCTGTCTGGCCGCAGCGGGATGGAGAATGATAGCTTCACTGGGCTGTCACGGAAAAAAAGGATTAGGATTGCACACAGTCCAGCCAACGAGACAGACGCCGCCGTAGCAATAGCCGCGCCCGATACCCCCAGGCCTGCCCCCCAGATAAACACGGAGTGCCCCCAAATAGTTATCGTTCGGTCTGGGAAAATAAGCAGGAAATTTAAAACCACATTGAGCAGATTTGCTCCGGTATTCAGCAACAGGGGAGTGCGGGTATCTTTGGCACAGCGAAGAATAGCAGAAAAAACGGCCAGTGCAGATTGGAGCGGCAGTCCCAGGCTGTAGAAAAATAGGTAACGCTGCGCATCGGACAAAATCGTTGGATCTGCACCCAGCAGTTTGGGCAGCCAAGGTGACAGACAAAGGCACCAGGTCATAACCAGGAGTCCAAACAAAATACTGCCCCACAAAGCTTGAAGAGACACCTTGCGTGCAGCATCAAGGTTTCCACGCCCAAGATTATGGGCGGTCTGAACGGAAAACCCCACTCCCACAGCGGACAGGAGTCCTACAACCAGGAACACGGTAGAGGAATTAATTGCCACTGCCGCAGTAGCGTTAGCTCCTAAAGAACCGATCATCGCAGTATCAACATAGGTAGCCATAGTCAGCAGC
>NZ_CALADU010000013.1 GCF_937890665.1 uncultured Subdoligranulum sp. | reverse complement strand
TCTGCGAACCCTTTGAACGGGTACGCCAAAGCGCCGTTCCCTTTCAGATGCTTTGGAACAAATCGTTCCACCCTTATTGCCTGATGGCTGCCGTAAAACACAGTAGCCCTCGCTTGATGTGTGGGCAAAATGCCTACCTATCGTTCTCTTTTACTCCGCATCCTGTGTTCTGTTTTTTTGCATGGTGTGTCGTGAAACGCGACATCCTATGGTGATTTTGGGGTACCCTAAAATGGGGCCCCTTTGGGATAATGGGGTGGCAAAACACCACCCCATCCGAGATACTTTTTAGCTGAATTTCTTTGCCCAAACTGCCGTCAGCCATTCCTTTTGCCAGAAAAAAACAGGAGCGTGCCACGCTCCTGTTCAAGCCAACAGGGAGAAGATTGACTTTGGTGCTAATTTCATCTGCGAGATTAGTATGAAAGTAAGCACCTGTTACCAGCGAAAATCCGGGAATATCCCTCGCTTATCCAGGTATTCCTGCCGGGCCTGCTCCCGTTCTTCTGCGGTGGGCGCAGTCTTATATTTTGCATACAGTTCATGCCGCACCATCGCATCTAACTTTTGCTCTAACCCCTGATGAATTTCCTCCGCATAATCATCGTCATAGGCCAGATGATACTCCACCAAAGCTACAAAAAGGTCATAGGAAATTTGTACACTTTTCATATTCATTTTCTTTCCGCGACGGTTGCGACGATAGCGACGGTGTTTTTGACGGTATCATTTTCACCGTCGCGACCGTCGCTATCGTCGCGCCCCTTATTCTTCGATTACTTCACAGGCGGTTGGCTCTACCAGCATATAGGTCAATTTCACTTGACGACCGGAATGTTTGGCCTTATTTTCATAGCCAACATGATATTCCTCCAGAAGCCTGCCTGCCTTGACATTCAGGTACTTTGTGAGGGCGTTGGAGGCCATTCCCGTTTGGATGGCTTCGACCAGTTCGGATGGAGAGCCAATCCACTCCCGGCACGCGGCGGAAACCAATTTTGCAACCGCATCCAACACCGGGTCCGGCGGTTCTTTATACAGCTCGTTTTCCATGCCTTCCAGATTCCAAATCTGGGTCTGCGGGTCCTTCTTCAAGTAGAGGATCTGATCCGGCTGATCTCGTCCCACCACCTTAATGGTGGCGTCCAGTTCCGTGCGCTTTTTCTTCTGCATAAGCAGCGAGCCGTCTGCGCAGCCGAGCAATCCAGTGGTGCCGGAAATCGTCTCAAAGGAATCGTCTGCCTGCTGCTTCCGGGTGTGATGGACGGTCAGAACACAGATACCGTGCTGATCAGCAAATTGCTTGATTCTGCCGATGATTTCATAGTCGCTGGCATAACTGTACGCTTCACCGCCTACCTCACGGATCTTCTGCATGGTGTCAATGATGATGAGATTGGTGTCCGGGTGCTCCTGCACGAAA
>NZ_CALADU010000012.1 GCF_937890665.1 uncultured Subdoligranulum sp. | reverse complement strand
ATTTTCCGCACCCAGGATGAACCAGATATACGCAATCTGTTTACCAGCTTGCTATGCGAATACTTCAGCGATCTGCCCTATCGTAAACCCCTTATCCAAGGATACTTTCACCTGATCTTTCTCTATCTGCTCCGATTACATCAGCAGCATTCTGATGGCCAAATGGTACAGATTGTTTCTATTCACAACCGCAAGGTAGTTGATATCCTTTACTATATTGAATCCCACTATGCTAGCTGCACATTGAAGGATCTGTCCGACCATTTTGGCTATCATCCAAAGTATATTTCCTCTATGCTACGGGAAATGACCGGCTTCAGCTTCAAACAAATCCAAATTCGGGAGCGAATGAAAGAGGCTGGCCGGTTGTTGACAGAGACCGACAAATCTGTTCAGGAAATTGCTTTGCAAATTGGCATGGCAAATCTCAGCAGCTTTTATCGTACGTTCAAGGAACATTATGGCATGCTGCCAGACGCTTATAGGCGCCATGCACGTCCAATTAGTGGATAAAATTTTTTGATTGAATTTTTCAGAATGTCTCTTTATATCAACAAATCAGATAGATTTTCTCAGAAGATCTTGGCATTTAATTATTCATATGATATCCTCTAACCCATATCAACCACTTTACTGTGATAAACTGCCGCTCCGCAGCCACACTGAACCATTTTGCCGCCGTACACCTCCGACAAAATCCTTTGCTCCCTTGCGGGGCGGCTTTCATTATTTTCAGAGAGAATTTGCAGGCGGATCACCGGACTGCAATTCTTAATACTCGTTCCTCTAAAATTGTCACGAGCCATCTAAATCCAGATGCCACGCAAGAACATAAAGAAAAAGCGATAAGCAAGTATCGACCTGTGGCCACAATTTCAAAAATTGAAATTGTGTCTCACTGACCGGTCGTACTTGTTGGGGAGTGCCTTCCCCAAGCCCTGCCCTGATTCTACCACGGCCCTTTTGCAATCCAGCTTGCAAAAGGGCCGTTTTTTTGTTGCCAGTATACAGAAAGTGTGAACTGTATGACACTCCTCAATTTCCGCATAGAAACCAGCTTGCAACTCGAATCCAAAAATCTTTTGT
>NZ_CALADU010000011.1 GCF_937890665.1 uncultured Subdoligranulum sp. | reverse complement strand
GCGGTCTATCTCTTGTTTTCGGTTGCTTGCTTCCTTACCGTACATGAGCATTTACCCTGGATAACTATATCGCCGTCTTTACCGAAGATCCGGTCATGCTGTGGTTCAAGAACACGCTGATCCTGGCGGTTTCCACGGTGGCGATCTGCCTGGTCGTATCTGTACCGGCATCCTATGTGTTTTCCAGAAAGCGTTTCCGGGGCCGCAAACCGATCCTGAAGATACTGGTTTTGCTGTATTCGTTCCCGTCGGTGCTGTCCATGTTTGCCATCTACCGCCTGCTCAGCCCGATGGGGCTAGTAGACAGCAAGCTGGGTCTGATCCTGATCTACACCGGCACAATGGCGGAGTTTGGGCTGCTGAATATGAAAGGGTACTTTGATACCATCCCTCTGGAAATCGAGGAAGCCGCCGCCATAGACGGAGCCAACAACGTGCAGATCGTGACCCGCATCGTGCTGCCGCTGGCAAAGCCAAGCATTCTGGTTACGGCCGTTCAGATCCTGATTTATGTCTGGAACGAGTACCTGTTTGCAACGACCTTTATGACCGGGGCGGAAAACTATACGCTCGCGGCGGGTCTGTACTCGCTGCAGGCGACAGAGATCAGCGGAAGCTGGCCGATTTTTGCGGCAGCCTCCCTGGTCGTCAGCCTGCCGATTTTGATCGTGTTCTTCTCCATACAGAAACATATGACTTCCGGCCTGACAGCGGGCGGCGTCAAGGGATAAGAGAGGTGAGAAATAGATGAATCTGCAAGCCGTGAAACACATTCCCATGTCACAGGATGCGCACGGACTTGACCCAAGCCATGTTGTTTTCCGCCTGCGTGCAGGACGGGGCGATCTGAAGGCGTGTACCCTGTACTATGCAGATCGTTCGTGCCGGGTGACCCCTGTGATTTTTTCCAGTGTCGAGATGTCGCTGGAAGCACAGGACGAATGGTTCGATTACTATCAGGTGATCCTGGACAGCCCCTATAAACGAATCTGCTATTATTTCGAGCTGGACGACGGCGACCGCAAACTTTTGTACTATGGCGATTTCTTTTCGGACCACCGCGTTGACGACCGATCGGAGTATTATCAGCTGCCCTACAACCATCCTGCCGATATCGCCGCGCCGCCAGCGTGGGCCAGGGATGCTGTTGTGTATAACATCTTCCCGGACAGCTTTGCTACCGCCCATCGGTATATTTCCGACAAGGAAACCGAAAAAGACTGGAACGGCGAGACCTGCCTCGGCAAACATGGCGGGACGATCCGCGGCGTGCTTGAAAATCTGGATTACATTGACAGCCTTGGCATCAACTGTATCTATATGAATCCGATTTTCGCGGCGGGGGAATATCACAAGTACGATCTCGTGGATTACTTTCATATTGACCCCTGCTTCGGAACGAATGAGGAATTCCGCCAGCTGGTCGATGTCTGCCATGCCAGGGATATGCGCGTTATTATAGACGGAGTGTTCAATCATGTGGGATGGCATTTCTTTGCTTTTGAGGATGTGATCCAAAAAGGGGAGGATTCCGCCTACAAAGATTGGTTTTATCGCCTGACGTTTCCCGTCCGCCGTCCGGACGACCCGGAAGCCTACCCGGATTACGAGTGCTTTGGGTACGAGCGGATGATGCCCAAAACCAACACAAGAAACCCGGAAGTGGTAGACTACTTCTGCAAGGTCGGCCGCTACTGGGTGCGGGAATTCGGCATCGACGGCTGGCGGCTGGACGTGGCAAGCGAAATCAATGACGATTTTTGGCGCAGCTTCCGCAAGGCTGTCAAGCAGGAAAATCCCGATTGCATCCTGATCGGCGAGGTGTGGGAGACCGCCCAGCACTGGCTTGGCGGAGATATGTTCGACTCCACCATGAATTATGACTTCCGCAAACATTGCTGGCGCTTTTTTGCCGAGCGGTCCATCGATGCGGCCCAGTTTGATGGCAGAGTGACCAATATGCGGATGCGGTATAAACTTCCTGTTTTATACGCACAGTTGAATCTGCTGGACAGTCACGACGTTAGCCGCTTTTATTCCCTCTGTGGCAGTGACGAAGAAAAAATGAAACTGGCTGTCCTGTTCCAGATGACTTTTGTGGGGATACCGTCCGTGTTCTACGGTGATGAACGCGGCATTACCGGTATCCAGGAAGCGGAGTATCGGCATCCTATGGACTGGTCTTCGCGCCCTGAACCGCTGGAGGATTTTTACCGCCAGGCAATCCATCTTCGCCGTGAAAATCCGGTGCTCTGCCGCGGTGAATATCAAACGATCTGTGCGGAGGGCGGGCTTTATGCGTACTGCCGCCAGGACGACCGAACCAGAATCACTGTGGTTCTCAACAACCAGAATACTGCCGCCAACCTTCCGGTTGACGCGGCTGGAAAAAACGTTTTGTGGCAAACCGGCCTGCAGGAAAACCAACTGCAGCCAATGGGCTTTGCCGTGATGAAAGAGGAAATCAGAAAATGAGCGTCACCATCCAGGATGTCGCGGCAGCAGCGGGTGTATCCAAGGCAACCGTATCCAAAGTGCTGAGCGATTCGTATTCCATTTCTCAGGAGACCAAGGATCGCGTTCGCGCCGTGATTCAGGAGCTGGGGTACAGCCCGAATCGGCGGGCACAGAGTTTTGCCACCAGGCAGACCAGAAACATTCTTTTCCTGGCAGAAATGCAGCACGGCGTCGGGTTTGACAATCCGCATCTGTTCGAGATCCTTGCCGGCGCGGAGAATGCGCTGTCTCAAAAAGGATATGGTCTTATCATCCGGCAAAGCAGCGCCGAATCCCTGGTGCAGGACTTTTCCACGCTGCTTTGCAGCGAGTTTGTGGATGGGGCGATCCTGCACGCTTCGGTTGTCTCGAAGGAGGTGGCCAAGCTGCTGGTGCAGGTAAAGCTGCCTTATATCGTGGTCGGTATGCCGGATTTCTCGAATCAGCTTTGCTGGATCGATACCAACAACTGTGTGGCCGGGCAAATTGCGGTCACGCATTTGTGGAACTGCGGATATGACCGGATCGCGTTTATCGGCGGCCCGCAGGAGGATACGATTTCAGCGCACCGTCTGAGCGGCGTGTTGGCGACCCTGAACGAGAATGTCCCGGCGGGTTATGTGCAGTGTGGGGAGCCGCCAAGCGCGGGGGGCCGTGCAGCCGTACATAAACTGCTGGAACTTCCCGAACCGCCAAACGCGATCATCTGTGCAAACCAGTATATCGCATTCGGCTGCGTAAAAGCCCTGCAGGATGCTGGGGTCAAGATCCCGGAAAAAACAGCCGTCATCACGTTTGACGATTTCCCTTTCTCCAAAGTGCTGGAACCGCAGCTTACCGTCGTGAACCTGGATATGTATGACATGGGGGAACAGGCGGCCAAAATCGTTCTCCGCAGAATTCGGAAACCGCAGCTGGTGGTGCAATCCCAGTCTACACTGCCACTGTTGATTGAACGTCAGTCCACCATGAAGAAGTAAAGGAGGGTACTATGACCCAAAGAAAAAGCACGAAACTTCTTTCCCTGATTTTGGCGCTGCTAATGGCGTTTATGCTGCTATGGACGGCGCTGCCTGCCCAAGCGGAAGAAAACGTAGACGCTCTGGGCCCGGTCACATCGAAGGATGTGATCTATCAAATTATTACCGACCGTTTCTATGACGGAGACACGAGTAACAATGTGCCCGACGGATTTGATGCAACGCTTTATGATGGTACCGGAGATGACTTGAAGCTATACCAAGGAGGCGACTGGGCTGGTATTATCGAAAAGATCCCGTACCTAAAAGGGATGGGGGTGACGGCCGTCTGGATTTCCGCTCCATATGAGAACCGTGACACCGAAATTATCGACTATCAGAGCGACGGCAGCTATGACCGTTGGACCAGCTTCCACGGTTACCATGTGCGAAACTATTTTGCCACCAACAAACATTTTGGTACGCTGAACGAATTCAAAGAATTACGCGATGCACTTCACGAAAACGGCATCAAACTGATTATCGACTTCGTGACAAATCATACAAGCCGTGAAATGAATCCTACTGCTGGGAATATCCCTGAAGACGGGAAACTCTATGAGCCAGACCGGAAGGAAGATGGTTCGTTTGCATTTGACGAAAATGGCGAACCGTATGACTACAATGGCGACGGACTGGTCGAAAATTTGATTGCAGACCCGCAAAACGATACGAACGGCTGGTTCCACGGCTTGGGAGACAGAGGTGACGACAGCAGCAGATTCGGATATCGGTATAAAGACTTGGGGTCTCTGGCTGATTTCTCGCAGGAAAATGGGGATGTTGCAGAATACCTGGAAGAAGCAACGCTGTTCTGGGCAAACATGGGCATCAACGGCATCCGGCACGATGCCACGCTACACATGGATGCAGCGTTTGCCAAGGGGCTGAAAGATGCAGTTGACTCCAGCAACACCATCACCCAGTTTGGCGAATTCTTTATTGGCCGCCCCGATCCCAAATACGATGAATATGTATATTTCCCGAAGCAGACCGGTATCAACAATCTGGATTTTGAATACTACCGCGCTGCTTCCACGACCTTCGGCGATTTCTCGACCACGATGTCCGATTTTGGAAACATGATGGAGTATACGCAGGAGGACTATGATTACGAAAATCAAACCGTAACATTCCTTGACAACCATGACGTGAGCAGATTCGGCTATACCCAGCGCAGCCAGAAAACTTACAATGCGGCGCTTGCTACGCTTCTTACGTCCCGCGGCATTCCGAATATTTATTATGGTACGGAGCAGTATATTGTTCCGGCAGATGGCAGTGATGTTGCCGGCCGGATCTTTATGCAAACCGACAGCGCGTTTGATACGACAACCACTGCGTATCAGCTGATTGGTGAATTGTCCGATTTGCGCCAGGATAACGATGCATTGGCATACGGAACGACCGTGATTCGGTATAGCAGTGACGACGTTTTGGTGTATGAACGCCAGTTCTATGATGACGTTGTGCTGGTTGCAGTGAACCGGCAACCTGACGCGAGTTTTACCATCGATGGCGTTGAGACAATGCTCCCTGCTGGCGAGTATTCCGATTACCTGAATGGTATGCTGGATGGATCGTCTATCACGGTTAGTTCCGGCACAGGAATCAACAATTCTTCCTCTTTCACGCTTCCTGGCGGCGCGGTTTGTGTCTGGCAGTATGACAACTCTGCATCCGCACCACAGATCGGCAATGTGATCTCTACAATGGGACGCGCTGGCAACAAAGTCTATATCTATGGCGATGGGCTTGACGGAAATGTGACTGTCAATTTTGGTGATACGCCCGCGACAGTCATTGAAAATAGCGCAACAGAGATCGTTACTACAGTGCCTGAGAATGCGACGCCTGGGTACAACGACATCACCGTCACAAAGGATGGGGCGACCAGTAACAGTTTTACATACAATGTTTTGTCGGGAGATCAAAACCAGGTGATATTCCATGTTCAGGCAGAAACGAACAATGGCGAGAACATCTATATCGTTGGTAATATCCCGGAACTTGGCAATTGGGATCCTGATAACTGTACGGAAGCATTGTTGAATCCCAATTACCCGGAATGGTTCCTGCCGGTCAGCGTCCCCGCTGGAACCCAAATTGAGTTCAAATTCATCAAGAAAGATTCTACGGGCGCGATCACATGGGAAAGCGGCGAGAATCGTGTTATAACATCTTCGCCAGACAGCGCAGGCAGCGTTGACACTGAGCTGTACTATTGGCGGAACTGATCAATCTCATAGCGTGTTATCTCCCCATTAAGAGGGAAAGGTGATGGCGGAATTCTGCCACCGAATTTCCCTCTTGTGGCGAATTAACTAATACAACAGTATGTATTTAAAGGCAGAGAACCCGGTGTTTAGCGTCGCTGAATACCGGGTTCATTACCTTTATCCACATTGCTATTTGGCTGGAAAAACAGCCTTGTAGGGAGAGCAACTGACTCTTAATCAGTGGGTCCTGGGTTCGAGTCCCCGATGGTGCACCAAACCAATATAATCCGAACTTGTTTCCGATAGGAGATGGGTTCGGACTATTTGTTTTCTTTGACCACTGTGAAATCACCTACTTCCGAAACGGGGTGAAGCGCAGACCTACCGCCAAACCGAGAGGCCCACGGAAGAAGCAGACCCCCATAAACGCAAAAAGGGCGGCAGTATTTGTATGGTACTGCCGCCCCAAAATATTATCCTTTTCTCAAATCAATAACTACAATACCCGCAATGTCATCAAGATGGTATCTATATTCAGATTCGTACCAGTCTGGATAATTCTGATTATGGTTAATAAATGTATTCAAATAATTGGGAATAGAATTTCCGAAGTGTTTAATGCCACTGGGAGATGAAAGAGCTTTATCCCTCATATTCCTTATATAATATTGATTTATTGAATCCATAATTTCTCTTGCTGAATGCTCTTTATGAAATAAAAGGTCGCACATCGAGAATCCAAGTGAATGATTTAAAAGAGCAACTTCAGATATTTTTTTCCGAGGTGAGCCAAAGACTTCATCTTTCACGCTCTGAGCCATTGATATATACGCACCATTAATACAGTTTTCACACCACGTCACAATATCTTTAGCAATATAATTAAAGTTTTTGAGTTGTTGCACTATTTCTGGCTTTTCAGTAGAGTAGTACATATAAATCGGCATGGCACTTCGATGCCTGGCAGAATCAATTAGTAAATCAATCTGCAAGCCATGTTTATTTCCATAGCTAATGAGGGGATAATTATCCTGTCCGCTTTTTAGTTTTTTTGCTTGCACCAAAAAACGGTAAGCATATGGCCCATGATATCCATCGGTCAAAACCCACCATTCCCAATCAGCGCCGTTATATGCCTCTTCATTTCTGGTAAACGCCTTATAGTAGAACTTATCTATTCTTTGGGAAGTAGTGTACAATATCCAGTCGGTAAGTGACTCTTCTTTCACGTTTGGTTGTTTTTGTAACCAAATATAACATTCCTCAGATATGCTATGGAAAATCATAATTCATCACCTTATATAATTTTACCACAAATTAGACAGTTTGTCACTAAAAATACAAAAGGGCGGGCGCAACCGTTTGCACGGTGCGCCCGCCCTTTTTGTCCCTACTTCACTTTGATCTCCTGTTTTTCCACTTCAACCTGCTTCTTCCAATTTGCAAATTCCATTTGCCCCTCCTCGCTCTCATAGAAAGTCAGAATGTCAGGTAAAATGCAACGGGCAATAGCCTCGATCTGATGTTGTGGTATAGTGGTGTTATTGATTAGCTTTTTCCTTTAGCCCAAAGAATCCCTCCATCCGGTCTGTCAGCTTCAAGTTACTGGTCACATTGCTGCTGTCAATCCGTCGGAGGCTTTGCGCCTTCAACCATACTCCTTCAAATTTCGTTACAAAATCTCACACCCCCTTCCTTTCCATTCCGGGAAAACCAAATGAGAGCAAGCATAGGGAGTGTGGCCACACTCCCGCAAAATCTCCGTTTCTGGCAGAGTGCCGGAGCGGAGATTTTTCTTGTTGGGAGTATCCCAAACCCTCTCTTGTTTGCTTCACCAATAATACGTTGGAAGTGCCTCAATCTACCCGCCATAATGGAATTTTGAAAAAATTTTGTTTCACAGGATAACCTCACTTGACAAGCGAACAAATGATAGCTAAAATGAAAGTGAACAGTTGTTAGCTTGACTGGAAAGGAGGGTAAGATGTTCAAAGCTCTTTATTGGGAAAATCCGCACATGGTTCTGAGTACTCTTTTGCTGGGGGCCAACATTGGCTATCTTTTATGGGCTTGTGCGAGAAAAGCGTACATTCAAAAATGGGGCTGGAGCATTCTTCTGCCTATTCTGCTTCATGGCGTATTTTGGTACTTTGCAAATATCCGGGATGGGTATTCCAATTCCATTGTTCATGCCATTGACGGCAGTACAGAAATGGGGCTGTTTTCAGCGAACAGCGTTCAATCCACTGTGTTTTGGCTGGCCAGTATCGTGATCTGGCTGCTGGGCATCCTTGCTATTTTCAAGCCACAAGTTCGGAAACATGCCTTTTTTATCATGGTGACCCTCAACATCTTTTCGATGGGGTTTATTGAAGCATCCCGTATCTGGCTATATCATGCCACGCCAATTCGTTTTACATTGTTGTGAAAGAGGAAGTCTTATGGCAAAGAGAAATACAAAAGAATTGATTCTGCTGGAAGCATTGAAGCTTTTTGCTGACAAAGGATATGAAGGCGTTAGCGTCCGTGACATTGCGGCGGAGGTGGGAATCCGGCAAAGCTCTCTCTATAAGCATTTTGAGAGCAAACAGGATATTTTTAACACACTGGTGGAAACCATGAAAAATCGTTTTCCACAAGCATCCGCTTCCTTCCAGCTTCCCGATGGTACCATACAGGAAGTGGCAAAAGAATATGCCACCTGTGGGACAGAGTTTCTCAAAAAGACCAGCGCAGAAATCTTCCGATTTTATTTGAAAGACCCCTACGCCTCCCAGTTCCGAAAGATGCTTTCCATTGAGAAGTATAGAAGCCCTGAAATCGACCACATCTATCGGGAAATTTATATGGAGAGTGCACTTTCCTATCAAGCTGCTCTTTTTGAGGAAATGATGGCACAAGGTCTTATGCGGCAGGCGGATGCTTCCATCATGGCATTACAATTCTTTGCGCCGATTTTCCTTTTGCTGAACCAGTACGACGGCATACCAGAGAAAGGGGCAGAGGCTTTGGAAATCTTGGGACGCCACATTGAGCAGTTCGATCAAATCTACCGGAAGGGGGTGGAGCAATGAGAACGCTGATCGTGTACGGCACCAAGTACGGCTGTACCCGAAAATGTGCGGAACTTTTGAAGGAACGCCTGTCCGGGGAAGTGTGCCTTCAAAACGCAAAGTCGTATCGAGGTTCCTTGAAAGAATACGATGCAGTTTTCATCGGCGGTTCTGTTTACATGGGAAAAATTCGTGGAGAGGTCAACCGCTTTTGCAGGCGGCATAGCAAGGAACTTCTCAAAAAGCGGCTGGGGCTGTTTGCGTGCTGCTATACTCCGAAAGAAACGGAGGGGTTCTTGGAAACACTGTTCTCACGCGAATTATTGGGCCATGCTGCCTATGTAACAGCGGTTGGAGGTGAGATGCACTATGAAAAAATGAATGTGGTGTATCGGAAACTGTTCCAATCGCTGAAAAAGATTGACGGATTTCGGGAAGGCTTTCAGGAGCCGCAAATCAATTTGGAAGAAATTCAAAAACTGGCTGATGCTGTGTTGAACAAAGCAAATCGTGAGAGGTGACATCATGGGGTAGATTTTTCTACAATTGAACGCCGCCGCTTCAACTCTTTTTGCAAAGTTGTCCTGCGCCATGAAATGCTGACCTGTTTTAGAGAATTTTCCTATCAAAACAAATGGCTGATATCTTTGCACTATTTGCCGCCATCGGATTTGGACGGCATCTGCACGACAGACCAGTACCCCAGCGATTACATCGCCTTTTCAGCGGATGGATACACCCTGCAAATCAGCAATGAACAATTGGCGAATATCATGGAAAAGCTATCACAATCCGAACAGCGGCTTTTGATTTTGCGCTATGTGCTGGAACTGAACGATCGGGAAATTGGCAGGATGATGCGCTGTTCCAGAAGCGCCATCCAACGCCGCCGCACAAGTGTTTTGCGAAATCTACGGAAACAACTGACGGGGGAACTGCTATGAAAAAGTCAAACGGTAAATACAAGTCTCCGCCATCTCTATCCGTTATTGAGGCGGCCCGCGCAGGAGAGGCCGATGCGATGGAACAGATTTTGCAGCACTATGATGCTTATATCAACAAGTTGTGTTTGCGGACAATGATCGATGAAAGCGGGCAGACCCATAAGCAGGTAGACCCATATATGAAAGGCCGCTTACAAAGCAAACTAATGCAGGCCATTACGAAGAAATAGCAAAGCCGGGGAATGCCGTGCAAGGGTCAAGATGAACGCTTCGCGCCCTTGACGGCATTCCCCGGTTTTGCTGTACGGTAACCAAGTGGGTGCAAGGCCCACTAATCGATATCATATCTACGCATTTAGGGGGGGCAAAAGGTGTTGTGCCATGCGGCTTTGAGCAGCGTGTCCGTGCTGCGGTAATATCATTCCTTGCGTTGTCCCCAGAACGACTTTGAAATGCGTAGAAACAAGGAGGTTGAAGAGAATGAAAGCAGGTAAGCGTCAAATAGAAATTTAGAAAAGCACAAGGGTGGAGTTTTGCCTCCACC
>NZ_CALADU010000010.1 GCF_937890665.1 uncultured Subdoligranulum sp. | reverse complement strand
GGCCACCACCTGGAACTCTCTGGCCACGGCGGACGTTTCGCTGCTGCGCCACCAGTTGGACACCGTCAGCGCACTGCCCCGGGACTTCCTGTTCTTAAACTATCTGCGCTGCCATGACGACATCGGCTGGGGACTGGATTACCCGTGGCTGAACGCCCGGTTCGGCACCGACGAGGTCGCCCACAAGAAGTACCTGAACGACTGGTTTACCGGCAAATGGCCGGGCAGCGACAGCCGCGGCGAACTGTACAACGATGATCCCCGTTTGGGCGACGCCCGGCTGTGCGGCACCACCGCTTCGCTGTGCGGCGTGGAGGCTGCCGACTTTGAGCAGGACCCCTTCAAGATGGAGCGGGCCATCTCCTGCGATTTGATGCTTCACGCTTGGATGCTGACCCAAAGCGGCATTCCGGTGCTGTACAGCGGCGACGAGATCGGCCAGCTAAATGACTACGGCTACCACGATGACCCCGAAAAGTGGGACGACAGCCGATACATCCACCGGGGCAACTTCTCGTGGGAGTTGGCCGAACTGCGCCACGACACCACCACCCGGCAGGGCGAACAGTTCGAGGGGCTGCGCCGTCTGGAGCAGCTTCGTGCCGGAGAGCAGGCCTTTGACGCACAGGCCGATGTGTGGACCTTTGACACCGGCAGCAACCATGTCTTGGGCGTGGGCCGCTGGTATCAGGGCCACAAGCTCATCGCTTTCTTTAACTTCAGCCCGGAATTTGTCCACGTTTCCTCGCAGGAGAAAGGCCCCTACGAGGAACTGATGTACGGCGCCCACCGGGACGACCTGAACGATGTGGAGCTGTATCCCTACGGCTTCGCTTGGTTCCTGCATACCGAAGACATCTGACACTCCCGTTTTTTCCCCCTATATGGAAGGAGCGCACCCGCAAGGGTGCGCTCCTTCTGTTTTAGTGTATCACCGCAGCAAAATGCGGAAGTGCAACGTATAGTCTGCTTCCCCGGACAGGCGATAGGCTTCCTCTACATCGGTGCCCCAACTGTCGATGCCGCCCACGCCCCGCATGGCCCCCAGCACCGTAACGCTGGTGCGCCCGGTGACGGGCAGCTCACTGGGATGCTGGGCCGCTTCCAGTTCCTCGGCCGTGTTGGGCACCGCCCGGAAGGCAAAGGCCTCGCCGCAGCTTTGCAGTTCCAGCGCGGCGGTAGTGCGGCCCCGGGTATCCCGCTGCTGCAAAACAGCCCGCCGGGTGCCCAGATGCAGCCCGCATTCCTGCGGCACCAGATGAGGTTCGATGTGGGGCACCTCGGTAAAGCAACCGAAGGCAGCCCCCTTGTACCGGTCAGGATAGGTCTCCCCCGAAAGGCCGGTCCATTGGGTGGCGGCTACCGGTGCGGCGGTCTGGAACTGCACGCCGAAGCAGGGCAATTCCGGGGTCCCTGCCACGCCGTGGTAGGTTGCCTCCACTTCCAGCGCGCCTTTGTCGGTCACCGTGTAGGTCAGCAAGGCCTCTGCCCCCGGCACCCCTACCAGCGCAAAGCGATACCGCACTGCCACCTTGTGGGCGTTTTGTTCCAGCACTTCGGGCATACCGGCCCGAGAGAGTGCATCTGCCGCCAGCCAGACACCGCTGCGCTGGGGGAAGCCGCAGCCCCGGTCATTGTCGGTGGAGGCCCGCCAGACCGCCGGACGGGGCGCCCGCCACAGCCATTCGGTGCCGCCGATGCGCAGCGAGGACGGACCGCCCTCCGGGTAGGAGAAGAGGATCTCGAACCCTTTGCCCCGTACCCCCAGATTGCCGTCCCCTTGGGTGACGGTCAGGGGCGTGGTGGGCCGGGCCTTCCATTCTGCCGCCAGCACGGCGTCGGCAGCCTGTGCAGCGGCCTGATTGCGGGCATCCTGCGCCGCCCGCTCGGCGGCATCGGCGTACCAGTAGCGTACTTCCTGCATGACCGGTTTCTCGGTGCCGTCGGCGTAAACGATGCCGTTGCCACTGAAGTTGTAGTCGGTGGTGCGCTCGTCAAAGTCACCGCCGTAGCCCAACACCCGGCGCCCCAGTGCGTCGGTGTGCCAGAGGGCTTGGTCCATATAATCCCAGATGAACCCACCCTGATATTGGGGGTACTCCTCGGCCAGACGGATATAACTCTCCATGCCGCCCAGACTGTTGCCCATGTCGTGCATATACTCACAAAGGATAAAGGGCTTGGCAGGCTTGGATTCCAGATACGCCCGGATGACCCACGGTTTTTCGTACATCCGGCTTTCCATATCGCTGATGGCATCGAAGGCCCGGTTGTGGAACACACCCTCGTAGTGGACCAGCCGCCCGGGGTCCTGCTGGTGGAAAAATTCCGTCATAGCCAAAATATCTTCCCCGGCGTAGCTTTCGTTGCCGCAGGACCAGATCAGGATGGCTGCATGGTTTTTGTCCCGCTCAAACATGCTGCGGGCCCGGTCCACCACACAGTCCTTCCATTCCGGAAGGCTGCCCGGCACATTCCAGCTTGGTTCCACCGCTCCCAGCTTCTGCCAGCTTCCATGACTTTCCAGATTGGTTTCGTCGATCATATAGATGCCGTTTTCGTCGCACAGATCGTACCACCGGCTCTGGTTGGGATAGTGGCAGGTGCGCACCGCATTGATATGGTTGCGGCGAAACACCGCCATGGCGGCGTCCATATCCTCGGGACCGATGGCACGGCCCTTCTCGGCATTCCATTCGTGGCGGTTGACCCCGTTAAAGACCACCCGCTCCCCGTTGAGGCACATCACCCCATCCACCATCTCGAACCGGCGGAACCCGATGCGATAGGGGACTACCTCCTGCACGGCACCGGCGGCGTCGGTCACCGTCAGCAGCGCTTGATAAAGGGTGGGCGTGGCATGGCTCCAAGGCTGCACCCCCTGCAATTCCAGCGTGTCGCCGGTCACCAACCCGTCATAAAGGGCATATCCTTCCCCATCGGTAAGGCGCAGATGTACCTTGGCGCCGGCGGTCTGGCCTTCCAGCCGCAGGCGGGGCGTCAGCGTACCGGTGAGGTTGTCGTGCTCCAGCCCGGTCTGCAGCCACAGGTCGGTCAGATGCACCTTGGGCTTGGCATAGAGGAACACCGACCGGAAGATGCCCGAAAACCGGAAAAAGTCCTGATCCTCGATCCACGAGGCACTGCACCGCTTATGCACCTCTACACAAAGGCGGTTGACGCCGTCCCGCAGGCAGTCGGTCAGCTCAAAATCCGAGGGGGTGAAGCTATCCTCGGCATAGCCTACAAACACCCCGTTGCACCACAGGTACATCGCCTGTTCCACACCCTGAAAGCTGATGCAGACCCGCTGCCCCCGCAGCCCTTCTTCCAGCGTGAAGTCAAGGACGTAGCTGCCCACCGGGGCATGGTCCCAGTCGATCTGGGGCGGGCGCAAAGCAGCCCGGCCGTCCCACGGGTAGAGGGTGTTGGTGTATTGCAGCTCGCCGTAGCCCTGCAATTCGATATGGCCCGGCACCTGAATGGTCCCAAAGGCCGAAAGGTCGGCATCGGGATGCCAGAAGTCCGCCGGACGGGCGGCGGGGTTGGGGCTATACGCAAAACGCCATGTTCCGTCCAGACTTTGGCGCAGACTGCTGCGCCCCGCGGCGGCTTCCTCCGCCGTGCGGTAGCAGACATGGTCGGAATGGGCCGCCAGACGATTGACGGCAAAAACGGTGGGATCGGTGAGCCAGTTCAGTTCCGGCTTAGAAGCGTTCATAAGACAGGGCTCCTTTCGGTGTGTGGGTCGTTGCCACAACGAGTCGCTTTTGTATACAGTGTACCGCCTGCAAAGCTGCGTTGCAAGGGCTCTGGAAAAATTGGGCCATCGCCAGAAGATTTCCCAAAATTTCATTGCATTTCACAACCAATGGTAGTAAAATGATACTAGCGAAACTCGTAGGAAGGGGCGTTCCCCCTGCCTGCGGGTTTTGTTTTTTGCCCCGAAAGGAGGGATGCCATGGGTGGGTGAGGAACTGACGCCGGACCATGTACTGGGGGAATTGGCGGCCATTGCCTTTGCCGAGCCGGGCACCGAGCGAAACGGTCAGGCCATCAAGGTGGCCGACAAGCTACGGGCGCTGGAATTGCTGTACAAGCATCTGGGCTTGGGCGACGGCCAGACCACAGAGGGGGTGGTCATTGTAGACGAAGGATAAGGGAGGTGATGCGCGGGTGCGCATTCAACTGAAAAAGGTCATTCCGCCGGTGTTTTGGCCGGTGCATACCGCCATTCGCAGCGGCACGGTGCAGGAGGTCGTGGCCAAAGGCGGCCGTGGTTCGGGCAAGTCCAGCTATCTGTCGCTGGAGTTGGTCTACCAACTGCTGCGGCACCCCAACTGCCACGCCGTGGTGCTGCGCAAGGTGGCGGGCACCCTGCGCAACAGCGTGTACAACCAAATTGTGTGGGCCATCGGGGCGCTGGGGTGTTCGGCGTATTTTCGCTGTACGGTCAGCCCCATGGAATGTATCTATCTGCCCACAGGGCAAAAGATCCTCTTTTTCGGGCTGGACGATGCGGGCAAGCTCAAGAGTTTAAAGGTGCCCTTTGGCGCCGTGGGACTTTGTTGGTTTGAAGAGCTGGACCAATTCGACGGACCGGAAGAGGTGCGCAACGTAGAGCAGAGCATTCTGCGGGGCGGCGACTGGTCGCTGACGCTGAAGAGCTTCAATCCCCCGGCTATGGCCCGCAGTTGGGTCAACCGCTATGCGCTGGAGCCCCGCACCGGCAAGCTGGTGCATCACTCCACCTACCGGGACCTGCCCCGCAGCTTTTTGGGGGAACGGTTCTGGGCGGATGCCGAACACCTGCAAAAGACCAACCCCGACGCCTACCGCCATGAATATGGCGGCGAGGTGGTGGGCAGCGGCGCGGCAGTGTTTGACAACCTGTGTATGCGGGCTGTCCCCGACGAGGAGATCGCTGCCTTTGACCGGCTGTACCACGGGGTGGACTGGGGCTGGTACCCCGACCCGTGGGCGTACAACGCCGTGTACTATGACGCGGCCCGGCGCACCTTGGTGATCTTTGACGAGTTGACCCGCACCCGCACCCCCAACCGGGACACCGCCCGGCTGCTGGTGGAACGGGGCGTAGGCGGTGACGAAGGCGGGCTGCTGACCGCCGATGCCGCCGAGCCGAAATCCTGTGCCGACTACCGGGCGGCGGGGCTGCCCTGCCGGGCTGCGCAGAAAGGCCCCGGCAGCGTGCGGGAAAGCATGAAGTGGCTGCAGGGGCTTACTTCCATCGTGATCGACCCGGAGCGCTGCCCGGCCACGGCGGCGGAGTTCAGCGAGTACGAGTATGAGCGGGACGACCGCACCGGCGAGGTTTTGCCGGGCTACCCCGACGTGAACAACCACCACATTGACGCGGTGCGCTATGCCGTAGAGAGTATCTGGCGGCGGCGCGGCGTATAATGGGACAAAAAAGAGGGGCTGCCTGCGGGCAGTCCCTCTTTTTTTGTTTGGGTCAGTTCATACCGGTGGCCTGCAGCAGCGGGCGCTTGCACAGGTAGTTGAACCCGGCAATGGCCCGTCCCACGCCCACCATCGAGATCACGGTCCCCAGCCCCACGCCCAACAACACGTTGCCGAAGCAAAGACCGATGACCAGTGAAAGGCTGACGCAGCCCAGATCAAAGCAGTTCTTGCAGAAGCCCAGCTCCTTGCCGGAGATCTGGGCGATGGTGCCCACGATACCATCGCCGGGGTTGGGAATGAGCCGCATGGCTACCGTCATCGCCGCCCCCACCCCAGTGAAGAGGATGGCCACCACCAGCAGGGCGATGTCGGCGGGCAGGTTGCCGTTTTCGTAAGGGATAACCCCCGCAAACAGGTTCATAAACCGGGTGAATACGATGCTCAACGGAATCTGCAAAAGGTCGATCCACTGGCGGTTTTTCCCTTTAAGGAGAAACTCTGCCCACACAAAGAGGCAATAGACGACCAACGTCAGGTTGCCGAAGTTCCAGCCGGTGGCCTGACTCACGGTAAAGGGCACCGACACAATGGCCGATGCCCCAAGACCCGTCTTGGTGTTCAGCGTCAGGCCCAATGCCAACAGCACCATTCCCAACAGATAGAACCCCCAGCGGGCGATTGTTTGTTCTTTTGTTTGCTGCATTCTTTGCCACTCCTTATCCTATACAAGGATATACCCGGGGGGCAAAAATGTCAAATTTTTCAAGGGTTTGTCAACAGCATCGTGCTCAGTTTCCGTTCAGCATCTCGTTCATCTGCTGGGAGGCTCTGTCCAGATTCTGTCGGGCGGCTTCCTCCCCGGCATCCAACACCGGGTCGCTCCCCGTACCGGAAGACTGGGCGGCGGCGATCTGCTGCTGAAGTTCGGACTGCTGGGTTATCATTGCGTCTTTCTGGGCCTGAATCTCGGTCTCCACCAGCGCCAGCTCCTCCTGCACCATCTGGATCGTCGCATCCAGTACGTCGATGGAATCCTGAACCCGCGTAGCAGTCTCTTTTTCTGCGTCGCTGCTGCCACCAGCCAGCGTTTCCTGCACTTCCAACATTTGTTCCCGCTGGTCTTGCAGGGATTCCAGCTGCTGTTCCAGAGCTGCTTTCTGGTCCTCCAACGGCCATTGGCTCATCAGGGAACTGCCTGCAACAACGTCCTCATTTCCGGCCAAGAGTTCTTCGACCTTCGTGGTCGTCAATTCGTGGGTATCGCCGTCCCGATAGGCCGTAAAGTAGCTGGGGCCTACCAGAATGTCGTCTACCTTCATCTCAAAATGGACCTGATTGCCCGTGGCATTGCCGGTACATCCCACATAACCGATGAGTTTCCCGGCCTTGACGGTCTGGCCGGATTCTACCGCCAAATCGTTCATATGGGCATACAAGGTGGTCCAGTGGCGGCCGTCCACGCCGGTGCCGTGGTCCAACTGTACACAGTTTCCATAGGAGTAATGGTACAGAGCCTTTACTACCACACCGTCCTGCGCCGCATAGACCGGGGTTCCCTGTTCCGCACACAAATCATCCCCCCGGTGACCGCCGCCCATGTACCGGCTGATATAGGTATAGTCCACCGGGCAGAGGAACCGCGGGCTGTTTTCTGGGTCGTCCAGATTGGGCAGTCCGGCGGTGTTGACCGTGAAGGTCACGGCGTTTTCCGGCGTAGCGGTGGGTTGGGGTGCAGGTTCGGACTGGGAGGTTTCGGCGGCCTCGGGGGTAGCTTCCTCCACTTGGGGTTGCATCATACAGGCGGTGACGCTCAGCCCCACCGCCGCGGCACAGAGCAGCAGTGCCCCAGCCCCCAAACGACGGTACCGCAGCAGATGGACAATACGGGTCTTGACGCTGCCCTGTCCAAAGGCCAAAGAGCCCGGTGCCAGCCGTCCTTGCAGGGCGTACTGCAAAATGCTTTCGCAGTAGGCATTGCGGGCGGCGGCATCTCAACCCCGGATCGCCGCCTCGTCACAGGCAGACTCCATCTCCCGCTCCATCTGGCGGAAGGCCAGCCATGCCAGCGGGTTGAACCAATGCAGGCAGACCACCCCGTAGTAGAGCGGTTTGATTTGGGGATCATGGCGGCGCAGATGGATCTTTTCATGAAGCAGCACCGCCTGCCGGGAGGTCCCCGCCAGCCCTGCGGGCAGATAGATGCGGGGACGCAAGATGCCCAGCGTAAATGCTCATGTACGGTAAGGAAGCAAGCAACCGAAAACAAGAGATAGACCGC
>NZ_CALADU010000009.1 GCF_937890665.1 uncultured Subdoligranulum sp. | reverse complement strand
ACCTCCAAAAGAAAAAGTAGCAAAAAGAAAATCCGCTGCGGCGGGGAACGCCTGCGGGCGGGAAGGGGGGAAAGGGGGAGCCAAAGAGCGGCCCCTTCGGGGCCTTAAAGAGAAAGTCACCTCCCCCTTTCCCCCCTGGCTCCGGCCATGGAAATGATGGAAAACCCGTTGGGTTTACCACATTCCCACAGCCTCCGCCCACCCCCCTTTTCCCCTCCGACTTTCTCCCTGTCCGAGAGAGAATTTTAAGAGATTTTTTTGAGGCCCTAAAGGGCCTTCACACGGCATATATTATCAATATATTTTTTCCCTATTTTGGGGCAGACCAAATTTCGGCATATTTACACTCTCCCATTACCCTCTACATACGGCATATATTATCAATATATTTTTTCCCTGTTTTTGCTTGTTATTATAGCCTGTCCAAGCAGCTCTTTCAAGTCCCCCAGACAGGCTTATTTTAGGCGTCGATTTTCCGGACGCTGACCGGCGCAATGTCGGTACGCTTCAAACTCCATCCAGTCTCCAGATCCCGCCAGCTCCAGCCACCGTCAGAATCTCGCTCCAGCTCGACCTCGATCCAGTGACCGGCCACCTGGATCTCCAGCTGCTCTCCCTCCTTCAGCTCACTCGCATATCCTTCGGGACAACCCCAAGGGGCCTTGTATGAACTAACACCACTTCCCAATACCCGGCCCGATAGTTTGCCCTGAAGCTCCGATATTCCATCAGAGCCACATTGTGCTTCATAAATTCTTCGTCTACATTTTGATCATTCAGAAGATCTCCATAATCACCGGAGTACCATCTGTCTATCCCTAACCTGGCAGCTTCCCACTTTCCTTCTTCCGGGAAGAATTCTTGAATAATCAGCTTCTTCACCTGTTTTGCTGGAAACTCTATCGAATACGGACTCTGAATCACCGTTTCCCATAGTTTTGCTGATTCCAGCCTACGGCCATCTTTGTACCGATAGATCTTTTCTAAAGATACCACTACCACATAGCCAGAGTGCTCTTTCTTGGGCTTCAGCTTTCGATCTGCGTTGGCTCTTTCCCTGGCAATACGCAGCAGGTTTTCATTCAGCCCCCTCTGGTGAGCACTTTCGGCCTGTTCTGCCCCCAACGCAGCTCTCCACTTTTCTATCGTCTGCTCATGCTCCTGCGCCATCTGCCTCAATTTTCGTTCATGTTCCTTCTTATCATCATCCGCCTTGCTTCTTTCCTCCCTGGCTTTCTGTTTTGCCTGGGAGATCTCCCGCAAGAGGTCATCATACTCCTTCACGGGCAGGATCACATGGGTACACTCCGGATCGGAGTGGCCACCGTCCAGCTCTTTATACCCTATCATCGTCTTTTTTACGAACTCGCTCACGGCTCCCCCTCCTTACAGCCCTCGGATATAGTTGTCGGCCACGACGCTGATCCGGTTGTGCCCCAGGGCCTTGCTGCACACCAGCATGGCCGCCTTGTCCAGCTTCCGCCCAGCCTCGTCCTTCCGGCAGATATAGACCTCGCTCTGATATTTCCGCCCACTCCCTTTGTTCACCCGATCATAGGGAATCTCATCGATGGGCCGAGCATGGGCCTTATACATGGCTGTGGCATACTCCGCCCGATAACCGTGAATGTCGGCGCTCTGGTGGACGTGCTGCCACACTTTTTCCTCGCTGGGGGTGCTCTGCATCCGCTCTATGATCTGCGCCGAATCCGGGCCGATAATGGGGCTTAGACGCTCCCTGCCGCCCTTTCCGCTGCGGACATGGGTAAAGTATCCCCCCTGGAATAACCGGGCGTCCTGGAGCATTTCCAGGCGCTTTGTGTCGGCCGGCGTCAGCTCCGCTGCCGGCCGGCTCTCCAGCCGGGAGATCTCCGTCTCGATCTGCTCCCTGGTAACCAGGTCTTTCCCCCGCAGCTCCGCCAGCTCCCTCCGGCGCAGCCCTGTCCCCTTGCAGAATCGAATCAGCTCATCATTGTTCGTCTTGGAAAAATGCTTATCTCGCACCCGAACGCCGCGGCTCCGTTTGATGTCCTCCCGGTTCCGCTTGGGGGGCTTGAAGTAGTTTTCATCATCGGGAGAAATGCCGTACAGCTTGCCCATGGCCTTGGCCTCCAGCTGAATCGTCCAGGCAGAAAGACCCTGGTTAGTCCTGGCTTGCAGCCACTCATTGACATACTTCTTTGCGCTTTTCAGCGTGGTACATTCCGGGTGCTTCTCCTGGATGTACTTGATGAAATACTTCACGTGTTTCCAATACGCCTTGTAGGTGCTGAAGGAAAAAATCTTGTCCTTCTCCGTCCCATCGGCCATGGCCCTCTTTTTGCTTTCTCCAATGGCCAGCATCCCGGTCAAGCGGTCATAGGCTTGTTGGTGGAGATCCTTGTGGTATGCCTTGTTGCGCCGTCCCATAGAGCCTCCTCCCTCGCCGTTATTTTTCTGTAAATCTATTTTTCTGTTTTTATAGATACCTATTTTTCTACTTTTATATATTTCTTGTTATTTCATGTAAATTATTTCATTTATATACGTTCAAGCTAAGCCGCCTCATGTCAGCTCCCCTCGGAGACTCGGCAGTCGGCAAATACACTTTTTAACGTCTTATGTGTGACGGTTTTGGGATCACTCCCGACACTTTTTTGAACTGCTTATGTGTGCAGCCCCGATTTATTGAGATCTACGGCAGTTCGGAATCTGTCGGCACCTTTTTAGAGGGTGCGGCTCTCCAGGAGATCTACAGTATCCTGGCTACTATCAGAGGGTGGATAGGGACACGATACATTTCACTTACCCATCACTTTCAAAAGGATTACTTGCGGTGGGGTCCATGGTGTGCTTTTCCAATTCACAAAGGTTACTACGGCAAGCCCGCACACCACACAGGAGTATCAACCCTGTCACGGCTTTTTATGGGTATTTGCTGAACCCCCAGCAGACCGATCCGGCCAACCAGGACGCTCTGGGCCTAATCACTATTTACCCTCGCCCAGACGAGCATTCAAATCCGCCGCAACTCCCGGCCAGCGCCAGCCGCAGCCACTCTATCCAGCCTCCTTCCAATCGGAGCCGCCGAGCAGCAGCCCCAAAAATCATCTTCCATCCCAGTCTCATCTTACCATAGACCGTCGAATAAGTCAACAGCATACGCAGAAAATTAACCGTATAACGGTTTACCCGTTCATGTAAGCATAACGGGTAAACCGTTATTTCAACGCCTTATGTATTCGGAAGCAATCCCATAACTATAAGCATTATTGCTCCACCGCATACGCTCGATAATACAACATATACCTGCTCTTTTCCTTTTTCTTGTAAACTTTCCTTAATTGCTTTTACTATAAAAACCGGAAATACAAACCCTAAAAGTATCCCGAATAGTTTGATCAAAAAAACCATACATTCACTCTTCCTTTTAAAATCTGGTATTCAAAGGGCGGATAACTCTGAAGTTTAAAACAATCGGAGTTATCCGCCTTTCTTAGACCACTATATCACCTATTAGGCCACTATATCACCATCATCGTTGTAGTTGAATGTATGATTATCTTGTGCCATCATTTCTTGTGTCACATCTGGACTCAAACTAAAAGATATTGCTGTCTCTGAAATATCGACTCCAAGAGTAACTTCCCAGGAAAAATCAATTGTCATCATCGTATGTGCATAAGCTACAAACAACTGAATAGTGTCCAAATTATAGGAATTCGATTGTGTGCTTACTTTTGTAATACCGCTAATATGTTTTCCATAATTTCCATTAGCACTTCCCAAAATGGGATTTCCAATAACAGCGCGGTTACTAAAAGTATCCATCTCTACGTCTCTATAAAGGCCAGCACTTTCCCCATCAACCGTAAAATAATCAACGCTTGCAATGGAGCTATCAATTTTTGTAGCTAAATATCCAGAATCTTTATCTGCTGCTACCCATCCAACACCAAAACTATCTGTAAATGTCCAAAAAGGACACTCCGTCCAATTCATATCGTATGCAATAGTAACTTGTCTCCGAGTATTATTTCCCGCCAAACCATATCTAAAAACTACATCTGCATCAGCAGTCGATCTGGTCATTGCCCCCGAATTATAAATATGATTATAGGCATCTTCTCCTTCTTCATAGGACATAATAGCTGAAATCTGTTTTTCATTATACCCAGAGTCCCTCAGAACACTTTCGGACTGACTCGCCAGTTCCTTCAAATTTTCATTCAAATCTTCACGGGTGATGACCCCTTCAGAGATCATATTATCAATGATTTCCCGCTCACTAATAACCATTGTTTGTGTCGTCTGGCTATTATCAAGGAACTCAGATACTTCCTCTGAAACAGGCGAAATTCCCTCTTTCAAATCACTTGTAGGCTCTGCTGCGTAAGCAGGAACACAAAGGGAAACACTCATACAAGCAGCCAAGATCAGCGAAAATATTTTTGTGTTTCTTTTCATTAGAATTACTCCTTTCTAACCTATCAGTTAATAATTTACATAACCAGAAACGTTAATCGAATAATCGGAGTTGTTTCTGACCACCAGTGTGTAGTTCCCTCTCTGATCTACTTCTATCACTTCATCAAAACTTCCATCCGTCGTATTGAGTGCATAAAACAGCCCATCCGGGGCCAGTAGGCCAAAGTCAACACTTGCAGTCTGCGGAGAATATACAGCATTGATAGCTACCGTCTCCCCAATCTCTAACGGGAACTCCGTGTTTGCTTTTACAGTAGAGTTTCCTGATACTTCCATATCGAAATGTCCAGTCGCTCTCATACAACTAAATACTCTTTGATCGGGTAGTTCTGCTGCATATGTCGAAACTGTACAACAACTCACTGTCACTACAAGCATCAATAAACCCGTCACTATTTTTCTGATTTTCAATCATACACCTCCTTTCTTTTAATCCTCCCAAGTTAAACCAAACTCTTTTTCTGTTTCTGGCATCACCCCTCCATCCATATCTCCTAATTCAACTCCTTTAGCATTTTCCTTATCTGAATTAAAACTACTCCATACAAAACATATTAGCAAAAATGCTAATACGCCTACTACTATCAATATATATGCTTTCTTCGTATTTCTACTTTTATCTGTTATAATATCTCTCTCAGCGCCTTGATCCTCTTTCTTTTTTGGAAACTCCTGGCTATCGTCAAGTAAGTATTCCAGAGAAACACTATACAGCTTGCTCATACATTGCAAATTCTCTGTTGATGGTTTTGAACTACCCGCTTCCCATCCAGACACAGCTTGCCTTGACACCTTTAATTTTTCAGCTATCTCTAATTGAGACATTCCCCTCTGCTTTCTCAAATACTTAAGCTTCTGCCGCAATATCATTTTTCTGCCTCCAAGTTTATAAGGAACTATAGTAAAAGTAAACCGCGTGCGGTTTACTTTTAGGCAAGTAACACTTGCCTATGGCCATTTTTTGAAAAAATCAGGCCAAACTACCGGTCATTCTTCCCGACCCTGTTTATTTCAGATACTCCTCTAATCCCATACGCAAAATCTCATTAATCGTCTCTGTAAGATTTTTCTCTTTGTCCAGTGCCATTCTCCTTAATGCCTTATCTAAATCCCGATCCAGAAAATATGACCGCTGTACCCGATCTTTGCTTTTATTCTTTTTCACCGGCTGCTCAGTAACTTGCTCTCCCGGCTCTCGGTCGGCTCCAATAATTTGCTTAAATGCGGCCTCCTGGTCAAACTTTGCTTTCCCTGCCATCACTCATTAACTCCTTTCAAAAACTCATCAATAAACGCTCTGTAATCCTCTGCCACTGTGGACTTCCCGGCATAGTCAAATATATCAGCCCGGTTCGCCTGTGCCTCCTCCACGGCCACCGCAGACCGGATATAGGTCTTGTAGATCGGCGCCGAGATGTACTCGCTCAGCTGCTCCGCCAACTCCTTGATCTGCCGGCTGATATTGGCTCTGGGATTGAACCGGGTAAAGAGGATGCCCCGGATCTTCACGCCAGGATTGCAATACTTCTGGACGCTGGTAACTGTCTCGTTGAGCTGAGAGATCCCGGCCGTGGCGAATATCCCGGCTGTGGTTGGAATCAGAATATCCGTGGCACAGGTAAAGGCGTTCACCGTTAGCACGCCCAGGGAGGGCGGCGTGTCAATCACAATGAAGTCATAGTCGCCGGCGACCGGAGCTACGGCCTCCTTCAGACGATGCTCCTTGCCGGTCTGGGACAGCTCCTGCTCAGCCCCGGCCAGCATGATGTTCGCCGGCACCAGGTCATAGCCGCCCTTCGTGTGCTGCATGGCCTCCTGGATGGTGGCCCCCCGTTTCATCACCTCATAGACCGTGGGTACATTGTAGCTCTCCACGCCACAGGCCGATGAGAAATTCCCCTGGGGATCAAGATCAATGCCCAGCACCTTGTACCCCTTCCCGGCCAGACCTGCAGCAAGGGCCTGGGCTGTGGTGGTCTTACCGACGCCGCCTTTCTGATTGGCTACTGCAATTATCATTGCGCATCACTCCCCTATAATTATAAAATTATATTTTTCTATGTATCTTGATTTTTATTTTACTATATATCTATTTTTATAGCAATATAGAAATCCAGAAAACAAGAAAAAGCCGGCCTGAAGGCCGGCTTTTTCTATCTTTTATCTTTATTCCCATTGCCAGGGCGACTCAACCAAATGCACCGTGTCATCGGAATCGGCCCGATAATAATAGAAGTCCGTACCAAAGGCCCGGAAGCGAATATGCCACAGACCGCAGAACTGGATTTTCTCAATATCCTTCGCTCTGATCCCGATGGTATGCTCCACATCTTCCCGCAGCTCTTCATCCGTATAGTGGCAATTCATATCAGCCCTCCACGCTCTCTCGCGCCCACAGGCCCACCGGAGACACCCCAGGATGCCCAGGCATATACCATCCCTTATCATTGTACTCAAAGGAGACTACCCGCCATGTGCCGCCGCCGAGCCGATCCGGGAGCAGCACATCCAGGCCCTGGCCACAGTGAATGTCCCAGCCATCCCAAGTCAGGCGATCACGCTCCGGCTCGTAGCCAATCTGCAAGACCTTAAGCATTCAGCGCCTCCATCAGATCTGCCACGCTATCAAACGGGCCATATGTATCCTCGTCTTTTTCTATTGCCTCCAACTCTTCCATGGTCTTTATAATTCCAAGCCCCTCATGTACCTGTTCAAGCCCTCTTTCCAGCTTTTCCAAATAGAAATCACTATTCCCTGTACCAGAGGGCTGCCCCTGTTTATCAAAATTCATAAACGGCTCCTTTATTCAAGCAGCAAATTATAATCTCTCTTCGCATAGATTACTCGGGCAATTGTTACCAGCTTTTTTTCTTCATCTACCCAATAAAATATGAAGTAATTCTGTACCAATAGCTTCCGGTACTCATGCTTTAATGGTCGAACCGGTGTATATGCCGGATTTGCGTATGGGAACTTAGGGAGCTTGTCTCCAGCCTCGATCAATTCTATCGCCAGGCGATCCGCAGCAACAGGATTTGCTAACTCTACGCCGATATATCGGACAATCTCAATCATATCCTGCCGGGCAACAGGTAAGTACTCCAAATTATACAACCTGTTCTCCTCCTATGGCATCTCGCATGGCTTTCAGCACCTCTTTCGAGGAATATCGCTTATTGGTCAGTTCGGCCTCTCGCTCCGCCTCCTGCAGCTTAAAATACACCTCACTCTCAAACTGCAGGCTCTCAAACGCCTCTATACTCATCACAACCATATCTCCGTACCCATTCTTCGTCAGAAATACCGGCTTTGCAGTCTCATGCACCGTCTTTGAAATATCGGCAAAATTGTTCCGCAAATCCGAAACAGGTCGAATCATATTCATAATATCACCTCGTCTTTATTTTATCATAATTGCGCTAAATTATCAACTCATTTTCTCCCACCACTTGCGAATCGTCTTGGGATCAAGGCCCGTATCCCGGTGGCAATCGGCCTTGCGGCCCTCCGGGTGCTGCTGACGCCACTCAGACACCCGATCTTGAGCTGATGGGCGACCATTACCTTCACGCCAATTATCATGGATTATGTCCCTCGTTGCCCTTGCAATTCTCAAATGCTGTTCCTGCTTACGCCAGTTCCGCTTATTGACGGGCATAGTCAGGCCGGAGAGCTTCGCTATATCGTCCCTGGGAAATGTCACATAGTCCTCGTTAAACATCTCCAGGGCACACACCACATCATCCTTCGTGAAACGGTTGATGTCCTCCACGCTCATATCGTCATAAGGTTTCAGAAGGGAGAAAGCGTCCCGGCGCAGCTCGTCCTCACTGATCCCGCACTTCTTCGCATAGATGGCCAGCGTCATAATACCGTAGAAACGATGGCCCACCCGGATCTCGTCCCCGATCCGGTGCAGCCACCAGTCGTAAAGATCACGCTTGACCGTCCAGCGGCCCCGCCGCTCCTTCTTGACAATCCGCCGCTCATACCAGTCCGGGTACTTCTCCTTCGCCTCGGCCAGCGATAGACGGCTCTTTCTCATAAGCCCCTCAAGCCACTGCTGCTCCCCGTTGCTGTCCGGGATAAACTCCAGCAGCTGCTCCAGCGTCACCCTTCCGCCGAGCCGGTAAGCCGTCACCGGGTACTCCCGGCCCAGCTTGGAGCCGGAGCCGACCACCCGGAAACCCTGCAATATACCCTGCATCTGCGGTTCCTTGATGGTGGACGTGTACCTGTTCCAGATCTGCCGGGTAAGAGAATATTTCAGCTCCTTCAGGCATTTCTGGTTGTGCGGGTACATAGGGATCGGCTCATCGAGGACATAATACAGGTGAAGCCCCGTCCCGCTGTTTACGACAAAGGTTGCCTGGGGCAAAATATCCTTGTTCATCTGGTGCAGCGTGTCCCGGAGCTGGGGCATCCCCACCCCATCCAGATCAAAGACCAAGGCATAGAGATACCGGGCGTTCTTGCCGCACCGCCGCCGACCAAAGTAGGACAGAGGGGACATGATGGTGAAGTCCGTATCGTAGACCTCAGACAGCTCCGACAGTTCATCGGTGATGGTGTAGCGTTTGGCCTTGCCTTCCTCCTGGATCTCCAGGGCAATCCCCGCAGCCTTCGGCGGCACCGTCACCGC
>NZ_CALADU010000008.1 GCF_937890665.1 uncultured Subdoligranulum sp. | reverse complement strand
ACCTTCCGCCAGCGCTGCGCAGCAACCGACCACCGTGCCGGTACTCTTCGCTGCGAGAGTTTCCAACGCATGGAGAGAACCACCCGTGGAGATTACATCATCCACAATCAGGATGCGTTTGCCGTTCATATAATCGATATCCTTCTGATCGATTACGAGGACTTGCTTACCGGCGGTGGTAATAGACTCATCCTCAATCACAACCGGATTGCGCATGTAAAGTTTCGGGCCTTTCCGTGCGGGGATCCAGTATTTGCCGCTCTGCCGGGCCATTTCATATGCCAAAGGAATGCCCTTTGCCTCTGCGGTCAAAATGACGTCAAACTCAGGTGCCTTTTTCAAAAGCGCAGCGGCACAAGCCTCCGTCAATTCCACATCGCTGAACATGATGAAAGCCGCGATATCCATATGATCGTTTACCTTACAAATCGGCAATTCGCGGGTCAGCCCAGCAATATGCAGGGTATAGGTATCTGCCATGATAGAAACCTCTTTCTACGTCAAATAAGTCAAAAACGGGAAATAACGGTCTTAGCCCGGAGGCCAAGCCAAGCTGCGACCGGCCAAGACATGGAAATGCAGATGTTTCACACTTTGGCCGCCGTCCTCGCCCACATTGGTAACAACACGGTACCCGCTTTCATCTACCCCAAGCTTGCGGCACTGCTCCGCAATGACGGCATAGATATGTCCCAACAAGGCAGCGTTTTCTTCAGTTAACGCGGCCGCCGAGGCAATATGCTGCTTGGGGATCACCAAAAAGTGAACCGGTGCCTGCGGGTCAATGTCGTAAAACGCAAGCAGCGTATCATCCTCGTACAACTTGTTGGACGGGATTTCCCCTGCTGCAATTTTACAAAACAAGCAATCGTCCATCTTTGCTCCCTCCTTTTTGCAAAATTGTCTATGCGCGAACCAATCCCTTTACTGGTTCAGTTCAGCTTTTACAATTTCAGGCACAGCGTTCAGTGCCTCGTCGATTTTGCTGGTATCCCGGATGCCTGCCATAGCAAAATCCGGTTTACCGCCGCCATTGCCGCCTGCAATAGCGGCGATCTTCTTGACCAGCGTACCAGCTTTCAAGCCGCGGGCTTTCGCATTGACGGACACGCCTACTGCCATCATGGTCTTATTCCCATCGCTGCCCACCAAAACGGTCACTGCATTGGGAGCTCTGTCACGCACTTTGTCTACCATCTCCCGCAGCGTATCCGCGCCGGTACCAGTCAAATATGCCGAGATAATGCGAACACCATCCACATCGGCGGCATTTTCAAAGAGACCGTCTACCTTAGCAGAAGCCATCTCAGCTTTTAGGGTATCCAACTGTTTGTTTACTTCTTTCAGTTCAGCAGCGAAAGCTTCCGCGCGAGGTGCAACATCCTTCAGGTTGTTGGCCTTCAATACCGCAGCAGTGCGGTTCAGAACCTCTGTACGCTCACCCAACAAGCGCAGGACGCCAAAGCCCGTGGTGGCTTCGATACGGCGGATGCCGGCCGCCACGCTGGATTCGCTCAAAATCTTGAAGCAGCCAATCTGCGCAGTGTTCTGCACATGGGTACCGCCGCAGAATTCGGTGCTCCAGCCGCCGGCGTCCACAACACGAACCACGTTGCCATACTTTTCTCCGAACAGTGCCATCGCGCCCATTTTCTTAGCTTCTTCAATGGGTAGATTCTGGATCGTGACCGGCAAAGAAGCAAAGATCTTCTCGTTCACCTTTTGCTCCACAGCCGCCAGTTCTTCGCTGGTTACCGCGCTGAAATGGGTAAAGTCGAAGTGGGTAATCTTATCATCCTGATAGCTGCCAGCCTGATGCACATGCTCACCCAGCACCTCACGCAACGCCTTCTGCAGCAGATGGGTTGCGGTATGGTTGCGGCAGATGGACATACGGCGTGCCTCATCTACGGCAGCCGTCACCGTATCATCTACCTTGATGGTGCCGTCCAGCAATTCACAGGTATGAACGAAATATCCTTTGGGGGTCTTTTTGACCTGCGTAACCTTCAACTTGGCATCGCCGCAGGTAATGTAGCCGTGATCCGATACCTGACCGCCCATTTCGGCATAGAAGGGAGTGCGATCCAAAACGACCAGCACACCATCTTTGGATTCGCCAGCCTCATCGGTAGCAATAGCGTCTGCCAGCTCTTCGCCGTCCGAGAGCGCCAGTACTTTCGCAGTTTCCCGCAGCGTTTCGTACCCGTCAAACTGCGTCGGCTCGGCGGTCAACTCACCAAACAAATCGGCGCTCCAGCCAGAAATGTCTTTGGCCAAACGTTCAGCACGCGCACGCTCACGCTGCTTGGTCATCTCCACATGGAAGGCATCCTCATCCACCGTAAAGCCAGCTTCAGCAGCGATTTCTTTGGTCAGGTCCAGCGGGAATCCGAAGGTATCGTTCAGTTTAAAGACCTCGGTACCGGACAAAACGGTTTCCCCTGCCGCTTTGCGCTCTTCGATCATATTGTTCAAGATGTTCAGACCGGCATCGATGGTACGGCCAAAGCGCTGCTCTTCGGTTCCGACAACCTTCTTGATATAAGACTCATGCTCACGGAGTTCGGGATAGCCCGCTTCACTGGATTCGATCACCGTATCTACCAGCTCGGTCAGGAAGGGCCGCTCAATCCCCAACATCCGGCCATGACGCGCCGCGCGACGCAGCAAACGACGCAACACATAACCACGGCCTTCGTTGGAAGGAAGAATGCCATCCGAAACCATAAAGACAGTGGAACGGATATGGTCGGTAATCACGCGGATAGAGATGTCATCCTTCTCGCTATCACCATATTTCTTGCCAGAGATCTTCTCCACATGGTGCAGCACAGAAGCAACCGTGTCCACCTCGAAGAGGTTGCCCACATCCTGCATAACACAGGCCAGACGTTCCAGACCCATACCGGTATCGATGTTGGGACGCGGCAAACGCTCATAGTGGCCCTTACCGTCAGAGTCGAACTGGCTGAACACGAGGTTCCAGATTTCCATATAGCGATCGCAGTCACACCCAACTTTGCAAGTGGGCTTACCGCAGCCGTGCTCAGGTCCGCGATCATAATAAATCTCCGAGCAAGGACCACAAGGACCAGAGCCATGCTCCCAGAAGTTATCTTCTTTACCAAAACGAACCATGTGGTCCTCGGGGATGCCTACCTTCTTGGTCCAAATGTCGTAGGCTTCATCGTCATCCAGATAAACAGAGATATACAGCTTATCCGCAGGAATTTCCAATTCTTTGGTCAAAAACTCCCAAGCCCAAGGAATAACTTCCTCTTTAAAATAATCTTGAAAGCTAAAGTTGCCCAGCATCTCAAAGAAGGTGCCGTGGCGCGCCGTAATGCCTACACGCTCAATATCCGGCGTGCGAATGCACTTTTGGCAAGTTGTCACGCGATGACAGGGCGGTTCCTCTTGACCAAGGAACCACTTTTTCATCGGAGCCATGCCGCTGTTGATCAACAGCAAGCTCGGGTCGTCTTTCGGCACCAGCGGAAAGCTGCCCAGACGCAGATGTCCTTTCGTCTCAAAAAAATGCAGGTACTTTTCGCGAAGTTCATTCAGGCCAGTCCATTGCATAACAATACGTTCTCCCATCCATTGGTTCTTTACGGCAAAAAGGCTCACGAAAAAAATATAGCCCACGCCCCTATACAGGGACGAAGGCTTATCGCTTCCGTGGTACCACCCGGTTTGCGGCTGAATCCAACCGCCACTTTCTATGCGTTAACGCCGCAACTACGTTTGGCTCAGCACCAAAAGCTCCGGGGTGGCTGCGCCGGAGGTCAGCCGGATACCTTACACCTTACGATATCCTCTCTGTGGACTGATCGGGCCGGCATTAGCCCCTTCAACGCCATTTTCCTTTTACGGAGTTTATTATAAATCCCTTTCATGACCTTGTCAACTGGTTTTTGTTACAAGCTCTTCTCCCGATTCAAAGAGTTCTTCATCGTAGACATGAAGCGCATTGGCAATTTGCGCAAAAATCTTTGCGCTGGAGTTCTCTGGCTCTAGTACCCCATCCTGCAACACCGTGATGGTATAGCGAGGTTCCTCAGCAGGATAAAAGCCACAGAACCAATAATTCAGCAATTCATCGCCATTTTCGTCAAACTGTCCTGTCTGAGCTGTACCGGTTTTTCCGCCTGCAGATAATGCTTCCGGCCGAGCGTCTTGGCCAATTCCCTCTTCTACCACCGATTGCAGCATATTCCGCAGAATTGCGGCCGTTTCTTTTGACAGGATTCTTTCCGCTTCCGGTATTTTTAATTCTGTGGTCAGGTGCAGCGAGGCGTCTACCACGCCCCGAACCAAACGCGGTGAATGGTACAGACCTCCATCAGCTACCGCATTCATCATTGCCGTAATCTGCAAAGGGGTTGCCGTTAACCCGCCTTGACCAAAACTAAAAAGGGCCAACTGCCCCAAATTCTCCAGTTCGGTAACTTCCGGCAAATTTCCCGCATTACTCTTTAGCCCCGGTGCCACGGCACAGGCTTGCCCAAAGCCAAATTCTTCTGCTTTTTCTCGAATCACATTGCCTCCTAACCGTTGTCCCAATTCTACAAAGTAGCAGTTACAGCTTTGCTCTAGCGCACCACGCAGGTTAACCTCTCCGTGCGCTCTCCCCTGCGCGCATCGATACACTTGCCCGGCTATTTCTACACTTCCCGTACAATCGTGAGTAAACCAATCCAAACCGTTTTCATAGGCGGCCGCGGCCAATACCACTTTAAAAACAGACCCCGCACTAAATGCACTGAAACTTCGATTGATCAGGGAAGTATCATCCGCCTGAATGCTTTTGGCCACATTCGTAGGATCATATTCCGGTGTGCTTACACTGGCTAAAACCTCACCGGTTTGGGTATCCATTACAAGAATACACCCCCTTGGCATCGCTAACGCGGCAATTCCCTCACAAATTCTTTGCAGGTTAGCATCCAGTGTTACTTGTACCCCCTCTCCGGTCCCCACTTTCTGAATTTCCATGCTTGGTGAAACTCCATCCAGTAAATTGCCCTGCGCACTAGTCACACAAGAAACAACGATTTCATCTCTTGCGCTTTGTAGCAGGTCCTCGTAGGCAGCCTCTAATCCAGAAACCCCCTTTCCTTCCCCATCCAAGTATCCCAGAAGATGAACAGCTATGGGGAGCGTCAAGTAGCGTTGTGCGGACCGATAGGTAGGGATTCCTCGATTGGTCAGGTCTTGATCGACCTGTATGAGGAATGGACTGGCTGCATTGCGTTTTTCATAGAGTTGAACTTGTTCGGCATAGGACACAAAAGGGAACAAAGTTGCGTAACTAGCATCCCCCGGAATACATAAAGCATACCATTCGGGGGTGTATCCGGTCAGCAGCCGTCCATCCCGATCATAGAAGTTTCCGCGTTGACGAGGCAGTGATGTGATCTGTGCCGTTTGGGCTCCGGCGCTAGCCGCATAACTAGTTTCTGTACCAATCCAAAACACCCGACAAAGTACAATACCTGCTAGCAACACCAGTACTATCTCTAAAGTGAACAGCCTGCGTTTTGACATGTATACGCCCCCATTGCCCGTAAGTATGGGCAGGTCGTAAGAATATTAATCTTCCCCATGCTTTAAATGGAAGAATTTCCTGATTACAGAATGCTTTTAATAATGATTGCTTTGCTATTGTGGTTGCCTTGTAGCTTCTATTGGCGCGCTGCGAATTAGGGAGCGGTATCATATAGCACCTTTGTGCTTCCCCTTTCGTGCAAAACAAAAAGAGTAGCGCAAGGTTTCCCCCACGCTACTCTCGATATTTGTTTTACGACAGCTCAATCGCGCTTTTGCGACAACGTATCCTGTCCCAAACAGTCTTAGTGCTTGATGGCAGCGGCCACTTCAGCAGCGAAGTCCTCGTTACGCTTCTCCAGACCTTCGCCCTTAACAAAATGGGTATAAGCCACGATCTGGATATCGCCGCCCAGAGCCTTCGCGGTATCAGCAACATACTTCTTCACATCCATGTTGCCGTCCTTAATGAAGGCCTGATCCACCAAGCAGTTCTCCTTGTAGAACTTGCCCAGCTTGCCCACGGCCATCTTCTCCTTGATGGCATCGGGCTTGTTCGCGGTCTTGGGATCATTGGCCATCTGAGCCAGAATGATCTCTTTTTCCTTGGCAATGGTTTCTGCAGGAACCGCAGCCTCGTTCAGGTAGCTGGGGTTCGCAGCAGCAATCTGCATGGCGATGTCTTTGCCGAACACAGCAAATTCAGCCTTTGCAGCAACCTCATCGCTGGTCTCGAACTTCACGATAACACCATGGGTGCCGCCACCGTGAACATAAGCGGCGCAATGTCCCTCATAACGAGCAAAACGGCGAACCTTGATGTTCTCCTTGATGACCAAAATCAGAGCCTTCAGAGCATCGTCCACAGTACCGTCGCCCATCTTGCAGCCCATCAGAGCCTCAACATCGGCAGGGTTCTGGTCGGCCACGACCTTTGCCAGTTCCTTGGTAAACTCAACAAACTTGTCGTTCTTGGCAACGAAGTCAGTCTCGGCATTGACTTCCACGACAACCGCACAGTTATCGAAAGAAACTGCATAAACCATGCCCTCGGCAGCGATACGGCCAGCCTTCTTGCTGGCGGTGGCCAGACCCTGCTCACGCAGGATTTCGATTGCCTTTTCGAAGTCGCCGTCGGCCTGAGTCAGAGCCTTCTTGCATTCCATCATGCCGCAGTCAGTCTGGCGGCGCAGTTCCATAACGTCTTTTGCAGAAATAGCCATACTCTTTTTGTCCTTTCTGTCTTACGCGTATATCCTAAAACAATTAGGCCTCGGTGCTCTCAGCAGCCTCAGCAGCGGGAGCTTCCTGAACGCCCTGCTTGCCTTCCAGAACGGCATTGGCCATAGCGCCGGAGATCAGCTTAACGGCACGGATGGCGTCGTCGTTGCCGGGAATCACGTAATCGATCTCATCGGGATCGCAGTTGGTATCGACGATGGCAACGATGGGGATGTTCAGCTTACGAGCTTCAGAAACAGCGATGCGCTCTTTGTGGGGGTCAACGATGAACATAGCCTTGGGCAGGCTCTTCATGTTCTTAACGCCGCCGAGGTACTTGTCCAGCTTTTCCATCTCGAGTTCCAGCTTGACAACTTCCTTCTTGGGCAGCAGATCGAAGGTGCCGTCAGCCTGCATGTTCTTCAGCTGCTCCATACGATCGATGCGCTTACGAATGGTACGGAAGTTGGTCAGCATACCGCCCAGCCAGCGAGCGTTGACATAGTGCATGCCGCAGCGGGTAGCTTCGTCACGGATAGACTCCTGAGCCTGCTTCTTGGTGCCGACGAACAGGATCTCGCCGCCCTCAGCAGCGGTGTCACGGACAAAGTTGTAAGCCTCGTCCAGTTTCTTCACGGTCTTCTGCAGGTCGATGATGTAGATGCCGTTGCGCTCGGTGAAGATGTACTTCGCCATTTTGGGGTTCCAGCGGCGGGTCTGATGACCAAAGTGAACACCGGCCTCCAGAAGCTGTTTCATAGATACGACTGCCATTGTTTGTTTCCTCCAATAAATTTAGTTTTACCCTCCGCATTACGTTTTATGTTTTCTAACCTATCTTCTCTCAAAAATGGGCACAAAAAAACAACGCAATGCGTGTGTATTGCCGTAGTATAATACCACACGTCTTTGCAAATTGCAAGCGTTTTGCCGCAAAAAATTCCAGATTTTTACGTTAGGTAAAGTCGGCTCCCTCTTGTGTGTACAGGTGGGTGCGCAGCACTTGGCATTGCCACGCAGGGGCTCCGCCCTGTGCGTGCAGATGTTCCATCAATAGCGAAGGATTCAAATTAAGTGCTTCCCCTGAACCGCACGGCAACTGGATAACAAAGTGAAGTTGTTCCCCGTCCTGTTCATAAGTGATGCAGGGCAAGTATTCTTTTAGGTCCAGGGTCTTATGGCCACGCTTGGTTTTCTTGGTTACTTCCGCCACAGAAGCCTCATTATATGCATCCAGCACAGCAGCAGACGCAAGAGGCATTGTAATGCGATAGGCCGCAGAAGCGATTTCCCCCACTTTATGTTCTGCGGGAGCCACTTTTGTAATTGTAATGCCGCGGGGCATCAGGGGCTGCAAAGCCGCTTGCCATGCTGCCCCGTCGATGGTTTCCTGCTCCGTTTTAACCTCGCAGCTTTCGCATAGGCTTTCCTGCCCCAAGGAAAGCGGGCAAGAAAAGGAAAGATAAATGTGCGGGTTGAACCCCTGCGTATACCAAACCGGCAGATTGCTGATCTTTAAAAGGCGATGAAATACTCTTTGCAGATCCAACAGCGAAATATAAGCGGATTCTCCGCGTTTTTCAAAGAAGATTCTTACTGTAGTCAAAACACGGTCCTCCCAGCAATTTGTTGGCACCACAGCCGCTGCACTGACGGTTGCAAGGCTGTGTCGTTTCGGCCTTGAGGGCTTTTTGATATTCCCGCACCAGATGTGCGTGGCTCACCCCTACATCCAAATGACTCCAGGGTGTCACCTCGTCTAGGCCCAACTCTCGGTAGTTATAAAAATCCAGATCAATTCCACAGGCAGCAAAGGCTTCCATCCAGCGATCATAGTCGAAGTATTCTTCCCAGGTATCAAAGAATGCCCCATTTTCAAAGGCGGTTTCGATGACGCGACCCAATCGGCGATCACCTTTCGCAAAAACGCCTTCCAACACACTGGTAGCGCTATCATGATAGTTCACTTTGATTTTGCGGGAATGCACACAACTGAGCAGATATTTCTGCTTTTCCTGCAAGGTTTCCCGGCGATCCTGCGCGCAGAACTGGAACGGCGTTTCCGGTTTAGGCACAAAGCATGCCACACTAATGGTGACCTGAACACCTTTTCCTTTGGGTCTATCCGGAATCTGATAAAACAAATCCACAACTTTCTGCGCCGTGTCCGCGATTCCTTTAATATCCTCCATGGTTTCGGTGGGAAGTCCCATCATGAAATATAACTTGACCGAGGTGTACCCCTCCGAAAACGCAATCCGGCAGCCACGTTCGATCTGCTCCCAAGTGACATTTTTGTTGATCACATCCCGCAGCCGTTGGGTCCCGGCTTCCGCCGCAAAAGTCAGACCGCTCTTGCGAACCTTGGTTGTCTTCTCTACCAAAGACTGAGAGAAGTTGTCCACGCGCAGTGAGGGCAGCGAAAGACTCACATGATCGGCCTCCGCCCAAGAATTCAGTTCGTCGAGAATTTCTTCCAGACGCGAATGGTCCGACGTAGAAAGGCTCGTTAAACTTAATTCATCATAACCAGTATTGCGGCACAATTCCCGGGCACAATCGCTGATTAATTTGGGAGAACGTTCCCGGAAGGGACGATAAATCTGTCCAGCCTGACAAAAACGGCAACCGCGCACACAGCCGCGCAGCACTTCCACACTGGCACGGTCTTGCACCGCGCCGACCAGCGGCACCACAAAGTTTTTGGGTGGTTCGTAGTCATCCATGTTTGTGACAATCGCTTTGGTAACGCGCTCCGGTACGCCGGGACGATTCGGGCAAATGGATTCGATCCGACCATCCGGCAAATACGTCACATCGTAGAACGACGGGACATACACCCCCGGCACCTTTGCCAACTCCAGCAAAAGTGTTTCTTTATCCCAATGCTGCTTTTTCCCCTGTTCCACAACGGCACAGATATCCTGCAGCATCTGCTCGCCTTCGCCCAACTGCATCACATCAAAGAAGTCCGCCATCGGCTCTGCATTGCAAACACAAGGACCGCCCGCAATGATCAACGGCCACTGGTCATCGCGCTCCGCTGCACGCAGAGGAATGCCTGCCAGACGCAGCATAGCCAACACATTGGTGTAGCACAGCTCATATTCCAGAGAAAAGCCCACAATATCAAACTTTGTCAAGGGGTCTTTGCTCTCCAGACAGTATAGCGGAATACCCAGCCGCTCCATCTGTTCCTTCATGTCGGTCCAAGGCATAAAGGCCCGCTCACACCACCAATTTTCGTGGCGGTTGAGAAGATCGTACAAAATCTTTTCGCCCAGAAAAGACATGCCGATCTCATACGTGTCCGGAAAACAAAACGCCATCCGAACATCCACTTTACTAGGGTCTTTATACACGCTCCCTGGTTCACCGCCTGTGTAGCGGCCGGGTTTCTGCACCAAACTCAGTGCCTCTTTAAATTTCGGGGAAAATTCCGCCATATGGTTGAACCATCCTTGTCATTTGTTTCGTTTTATTGTACCCCATGCAGGCCGGAAATGCAACCATCTGCCCTTAATGCCAAAAAGAACGCCGAATCCGTTCCCCATCCAGCCCCGGCAGTGGCAAGAGGTTGATCCCCCCTACCAAAAGATTGGTGCTGGCAAACCAATATCCGGTGTAACTGTACCGAGTCTGTTCCATGAAACCCAGTACCAAGCCGCACGCCGCAAGATTTACCATAGGACCCGCAGCAGCCAAAAAAAATTCTTGTCGGGCCGTCATCGCGGTTCCCCGCATCAGTAAACAGATTCCCGTCGGAGACACCTGCAAATCCGGCCAATGATGCCATTGCCATCGGTATACCAAAAGGTGGCCTGTTTCATGCAGCAGTGCACAGAGTAATCCCATGCGTACAATGCCAGCACCGTCCCATGCCAGCAAAAGAGACAGCACAAAAAGGGTGACCAACGGCGCTTGCAGGTGAATGCGTGCTTTACGCCGCTGTTTGTAATGCTTCAGACGGGTCATAGCGGATCCCCTTATGCAACAATTCAAAGTGAAGGTGTGGACCGGTGGTGTTTCCAGTATCGCCTACAGTCCCAATCGGCTCCCCTCGAGACAAACGCTGTCCCACATGCACAAACAAGTACTGTAAATGGGCATATAAGGTTTCATCTCCATTTTCATGTAAAATGCGCAGATAGTTGCCATAGCTGGGATGTACAGCCGCCACACGCACAACACCATCCGCCGCAGCCAAAATGGTGGTTCCTTCCTCCGCGGCAAGATCGTTTCCCAAATGGAATTCCGTACCGGATCCGCCCATGGGGTTGGTCCTCCAACCGTATCCGGAAGTTTCGGTGTTGTTCCATCCTTGCAAAGGGAACACCAAGGAAAAATCCGGCAGATAACTTTCCAACGAAGCCCCAGCAGGTACCGGCTGTGCCTTGGGGTGTATATTTCGTGCTGCTGTTTCTGCCGTAGCGGAGCCATTGACGCTCTGCCACAGTGTAGACACGGTTTCTTCGACTGAACGTGCCACCTCTTCAGTAAAGGCAGAAAAGTTGCGTTCCTCACTCAAAAACAAGCTTTGCTCCGGCTGCATTAACGCCATAAAGGTTGTGCGAATGGGCGACAGAATCGGCCATTGCAGTATTTTTGCCGCCAGTACAACCCCTACAAAAGCTAATGAAAGGAATGCCTGAGCCCCCAAAATCCAGTCTCCGCCATCCTCGTATGAGCGTTTGGGGCGAATTGTTTTTTTCTCCTGTGGGGGTGTTGTTTTGCTTTCTTCCCACATCGAAAACCACCTCCTTTTAGGATATATACGGTACAGAGGCAAAAAATATCCGCGCTGACGAATGATTCGTCAGCGCGGATTCTTTTCAATCTACTCCGTAGTGTTTTCACACACCCAGCGTGGCGTGTAACATCTGGAGACGTTCTTCCAGCAATTTTTGGGGTTTAGCAAAAAGTCCAAGCCCCTGCACTTCCATCGTACACTCCAAACTCGTAGAGTCTCCCCCGCCCAATAAGATGGCGGTAAAGGTGCCACTAACTTTTCCTTTTTGGAAGTTGCAGCTCAAACACCGCGGCTTTTCTTTGCGGGTGAAATGCAATTCGGTTTTGCTCCCGTCCACATTGTATTCCATCACGTCCATACCATCGCCGCTTTCTTCATAGCTTTGCACATCTTTGCGCCAGCCGTTGAGGGTCGGTTTGGTCAAGTATAGCCAGATCTTGTGAGGATCACAACCATAATTCGCGGTGACAACACAGGTTTTCATACGAGACTCCTTTATTTTTTGCCGCGGCCGAATAGGTTCTGCCACAGCCCCGATCGGGACGGACGCAACGAAGACGCCTGCCGTGCCACCGGTTTCGCCACTGCTTTTTTTGCAATCGCTTTTGCGGGAGCTGCCGGCTTGGGCTTTTCCGCTTCCATCACAAAACCGTCTTTGAAATAGCCGAACATAGCCATTTGACTATCCACCGGGGGCTGTCCTTCAGCAGGTTTCACTTTGGTATAGGTCCCGTCGGGCTGCATTTCCCGGGCATTGACGGTGTCGCGTAGCTGCAAGTCCAAAATGCCACGCAACTTTTTGGCAATAGCCGGATCATCTACCCGAACGCCTACCTCCACACGCCGTTCCGTGTTACGTGTCAGGAAGTCACCGGAGGCAATGTAGATATGCATGTTTTCTCCGCTGCCGAAACAGTAGATCCGGGAATGCTCCAGATAGCGTCCCACCAAACTGCGGATATGAACATTTTCTGTACGTCCCGGCACACCGGCACGCACGCAGCAAATGCCACGGACAATCATATCCACCCGGACGCCGGCGCAGCTAGCTTCGCTAATTTTAGCGATAATTTGAGGGTCATTGATAGAGTTATTCTTCAGAATGATGGACGCCGGTTTGCCCTGCATAGCCAGTGCGATCTGACGGTCCATCTCATCCAACAATACCGTCTTAAAACGCAGCGGCGCCACAAGCATCGTATCCGCTTCGCTGGTCAAACGCTGCAAAGCCATATTGTTAAACACCGCATTGGCTTCCTCACCAATATCCTGCCGTGTGGTGATAAAAGAAAGGTCGGTGTACAATTCACTGGTTTTTTCGTTATAGTTTCCTGTGCCGATCTGGGTCAGATAACGATACTTGCCATCCACACGGCTGGTAATCAACGTCAGCTTGGAATGCACTTTGTAGTCGTCAAAGCCGTACAGCACTGTACAGCCAGCATCCTGCAGCTGTTTGGACCAGTCAATGTTGTTCTGCTCATCAAAACGTGCGCGAAGCTCCACCATCGCAACCACTTCTTTTCCGTTTTCGGCGGCATTGATCAGGGCTCCTACAATCTGGGAATCGCTGGCCATACGGTAAAGGGTCATCTTGATGGACACAACATTGGGGTCAGCACCTGCACGCAACAGCATCCGGATAAACGGTCGAATGCTCTGGTAGGGGTAAGCCAGCAGCACATCGTGTTTGCGTACTTCGGTATATAAATCATATCCGGCAGGTGCCTGCATAGGTTTCGCGGCGGGATAGAACATTTCTGTATGCCCACCGTCATTGGCGATTCGGCTGGCAAGCTTAAACAAGCAGCCGGTATCCAGCGGCGAAGTCTGCGCGTAGCAACGAGAAGCCGGAACAACCAGCTTTTCCCGCAAAAATTTGGCAATTTCCTGCGGCGCTTCAGGCCAGAACTGCAGACGAACCGCCGCCAGCTTGCGGCGCTTCTTCAAAAGTTCGCTCATGACATCGCGGAAGTCAATGTCATGGTCCATCATGCCCTCATCAACCGTAATATCTGCGTTGCGAGTAACTCGGAACAGACACTGTTTTTGTACGGTGCTGGTATTGAAAATCGTAGCCGCATAATGGGCTACCAGTTCCTCGATAAAGGCAAAGCAGGTCGTCTCCCCGTCTTTGACAAACAGGACCCGCTCAAAGCGGTTGCTGACCGGTACAATGCCAAAGCTAATACCGTCACCCTTTTCCCCTTTGTTGTACAGTTGGGCAATATAATAAATATCTTTATTGCTCAGAAAGGGGAACGGATGGCGGGAATCCACATCTGCGGACTAAGCAGCGGCAGCAATTCCCGTTGGAAATAGGTCTTCCAAAAATGTTCCTGCTGTTTGCTCAGTTTATTGAAGTCGACCTTTTTGTACCCAGCATCCGCCAGCCATCCCATAAGGTGCTGGAAGTATTTGTCGCACTTCGCCTGCAATTCCGCGACCCGCGGTGTAATGGCCGCAATCTGTTCCGAGGCCGTCATATGGGTAACAATATCAGGCTTATTGTTTTTCAGCAACGTTTGGTCATACAACGAACCCACACGCACCATAAAGAATTCATCCATATTGCTGCCGAAGATCGCAGCAAATTTCAGTCGTTCTCCCAATGGCACATTTTTTTCTTTTGCCAGCGCAAGGACGCGGCTATCAAAATCAAGCCAGCTCAATTCACGATTAATAAAAATGCTTTCCGGCTTTTCCAAAATCCTCTTCCTCCCGTTCCTGTCATTCGGTATCGGTGTGCCCGGCTTCTTCCACAAACGCCAACCCTTCCCAGCTCTCTACCATCCGCAAAGAGATTCCATCCACCTTCTCCAATTCTTTCAAAGAAGAAAATGGCCCGTAGGTTTCCCTGTACGATAGAATGGCTTGTGCTTTGGCTGGTCCGATTCCCGGCAACCGCATTAATTCTTCTGCATCGGCGGTATTCACATAAACAGGCTCCTCCTGTTCTTTAGGCGGTTGTGTTGCCACAACGCTTTGCGACGGAACCTGATAAGGAGCTGCGTCGGTGGGCATTTGCCAAATCGGCGCAATTAAGAATAACGCACCCCATGTGATAACGAGTAGCGCAGTCCCCGTTGCCCATAACAGCGGGTGCTTTACAAGGCCGTGGGCCAACTTTTGCACTGCAAGGCCTCCGTTCCGATGTTTAGGCATATTATAGCATGACCGAAGAAAAAATGCACCCGCAATTCTTGCCTTTTACAGAAAATATACAGATTACTGACATCGCTTTGTTCTGTGTTGCGTCGGAAGTGGTTCCGCCTCCACCATAATGACATCCGCGCCGATATTTTTTATAGCTTCCCAAGGGATAATGAGGTCATCTTCGTACCCCAGCAGACCGAACAAACGTCCTCTCCCACGCAACACGACCGAGAGCAACTTGGAGCTGCCTTCATCAAAAATCAGGTCATCTATCCGCCCCAGATTTTCTCCGGTTTTGACTTGAATCACATCTTTCTCACTCAATTCATGTAAGGTCACCTTGCAAGCACTCCCTTTCCGGCAAGAAGTCGATTCATTGTATGCAAAGAAAAAGGAATTGTTTCTTCCATAGTTTCCGTGTATAATAGAAAAAATGTTAGCAAAGTTCCGGAGGCTTTTATGTATAAAAACGTGATTTTTGATTTTGGAGGCGTTGTGGTGGACTTCAATCCCCGCAACTTCTTAATGGACCGTTTTATGAACAAACACGCCGAAGAGATCGTCTACGATCTAACCTTTGGCAGTCAGGAGTGGCAGGATCTGGACCGCGGCACTATTACGCGTGCGGTCGCCAATCGCACGATGTTGGAAAACGCTGCCCATGTCAACCGGGAATTTGAAGTACGTACCGTGATCGAGGAATGGGCCTCCATGCTGCGTACCAAAAAGACGACGGTCAAAATCATGAAAGAGCTGAAAAACGCCGGATACCGTGTGTATTATCTGACAAATATCTCAACAGACATTATGGATGAGCTGCGCCAGCGAGACTGGTTTGCCCTTTTTGACGGCGGGGTTGCTTCCTGCGACGTACATCTATGCAAACCCGAGCCGGAAATCTATACAACCTTGATGCAAAAATGCAATTTGGCGTACGACGAATCCATCTTTGTAGATGACAGTAAGATCAATGCGCAAGCGGCTTACAACCTTGGCATCACCGGCATCTTATATAAAAATCCAAAGTCTTTTCTGCGCGCCTTGAATGCGTGTGGCATACAACTGGGCTAATTCATTTTCATAAACGCCAAATCCCGACCGGATCATAAAACCGGCCGGGATTTTTTAACAATTAGAAGAAATTTGCTCTTTGATGTGACGTAGCGCCCCTTTCTCCAGTCGGCTCACCTGTGCTTGACTGATTCCGATTTCCCGCGCCACCTGCATCTGCGTTTTACCATTGAGATACCGCATGGCAATAATACGTCTTTCCCGGGCGGAAAGCGCCTTCACCGTATCCCGAAACATAATGTCACTGATCCAGCTTTCTTCCCCGGTGGCATCATGAAGCTGATCGACCAGTGTAAGGCAGTCCTCTCCGTCTGAATAGATAGGCTCATAAAGGCTGGCCGGTTCCACCACAGATTCCAATGCCATCGCCACATTTTCCGGTGCTGCACCTACCCGGGCCGCGATTTCCGAAATTTTCGGTTCCCTGCCACACTCTTTTTGCAGTGCCTCCCGGGCTTGCATAGAATGATAGGCAAGGTCCCGAATAGACCGACTGACACGGACCGGATTGTTGTCCCGCAAAAACCTCCGGATTTCTCCCACTATCATGGGGACCCCATAGGTCGAGAAGCGCACATTCAAGTTGGGATCAAAATGGTCGATAGCCTTGATGAGACCGATGCACCCCACTTGAAACAGATCATCCAGATTTTCGCCGCGATTAGAAAATTTTTGCACCACACTCAGGACCAAACGCAGATTTCCTTGAATCATCTTTTGTCTGGCCGAGGCATCCCCGGCTCTCGCCGCACGGAGCAGGGCGCTCTTTTCCGATTCGCTCAGCACGGGAAGCTGGGAGGTATCCACGCCGCACAGTTCCACCTTGCCTGCATACATTTTACCATCCTCCTTTATTTCTTTTAGGAGTATGGTCCACTGCGGCTTTCAGCAAACAAGCCGCTCGCTGGTAAAATCTTCTGCACAAACTTTGTGTGTCGTACATAGCATGAACACAAAGGAGGGTCGCCCTATGGTTGAAGCCATTTGGTTTGTGATTGTGCTGATTTTGTTGGCAGTGGTTTCCGTCGCGTTGATCTTGACATTGGTACTCACCAGAGAGGTTAAGAGTTCCGGGCGTGAAACCCGCACCCAATATCTTACCCCCAATTACGCACAGGAGGCGGGGTTTCGTTTGACTGCTTACCCTGACAACGAATTAATCATTCTACAACGGTATTGGTTGATCGAAGAAAGCATTGCCGCTTTGGATTACAGTATCGTGCCCGGCCGTTTTATGACCCTATTTATTTCCAAGCGGGGCAAGATGCGTTTTCCCGAAAACTATTATGCCGATGCTTTTGAAAGTGTGGAGCAATACGATATTGCCGGAATCACGGTAACGCAAAGCCAAAAGGCTGGTCGACGCGCGGCAGTCTATTGGACACGCGGGGATTTTGAGTATCTCATCTACTCGGAGGAACCGGAGATGAACATGATGAATGGATTGGCCTACTACTTTGTCAACAATACCCGCGCCGAAACCGCTTAACCCACGGCTTCCAACTCCCGGCGCAGCCGTTTGATGATACGTTTTTCCAGACGGGAGATATAGCTTTGGGAAATCCCCAAGGTGTCCGCCACTTCCTTCTGGGTATGCTCGCTTTCATGGTTCAGCCCAAATCGAAGCTCCATAATGCGCCGCTCCCTCGGCGCCAGACGTTCTACCGCCCGGCGCAGGGCGGCGCGTTCGGCGTTTCGTTCCAGCTCTTCCCCCACTTGCGGCTGGTCACTGGTAAGTACATCCATCAGCAACAGTTCGTTGCCATCGTTGTCGGTATTCAGCGGCTCATCAATGCTGGCATCTTGCCGGCGGTTGGAGCTCTTGCGCAAATACATCAAAATTTCATTTTCAATACATCGACTGGCATAGGTGGCCAGTTTGATGTTTTTCGTTGGTTCAAAAGTGTTTACCGCTTTGATCAAGCCG
>NZ_CALADU010000007.1 GCF_937890665.1 uncultured Subdoligranulum sp. | reverse complement strand
GACGACCTCTAGCGTGACAGGCTAGCGTTCTAACCAACTGAACTACCGGGCCATACCCAGCTCGTTGCTCGCCGTGGCGGCTGCAACGTTGATTATTATAGCCAAACATGTGCCAACTGTCAAGGGTTTCTTCGAATTTTTTCAGATTTTTTTGAAGTTTTTTATTCTTTCGCTTTATAACGTCCTTTTATTCCGTGATTGCAAAAAGATTTCATCGGTGGTATCATGATAACAGTTTTAGGAGTGTTGACGACGGGAAGACCGCAGTTCCTCTTCACGCGGAACTCTGTGCAATTCGTTTCGGTTCTGCCATAGGCATAAAAGAACCGTCACAAACAAGATAACGCCGCTTTGTGTTCCAAATTGTAGCCATCCCACGGGGACGGCCAGCACAGCAATGCCCACCGTTGCCCATGCCGGCGAATCAGTCCCCAAAAGAACCACCATTCCGGCCAGTACACAGAGCAATCCGGTCACTGGCAAGTAGAAAAGGATCCATGTGCAAAGAACGGCCGGCACGCCCGCGCGAACGCCGCGGATCCACAACGGCCATAAGTGCCCCAGCATCGTACCCAAACCGGCATACAGAATTGCCGCGTGGGTAAGCTCCGGAGCCGCCAGTTGGTGACAAAACCAACAAGCAAAGACCGTTTTTAAGATATCGCCCGCAAGAATAGCCAATACCGCCGGTTTGCCCAATGTTTTTTGGATGTTTGCTGCCGTTAAGCATTCCAGCCCCAGTTGTTTGATTCCTGCCCCAGCCAGACACCGGGCTACCACTTCTGCGGCAAGAAAGTTTCCGAACAAATATCCGGCCAACAGGCAAATGCCTTCCAGTATCCACTCTCGCTCCACTGAACGCCCCCTCCTTCGCTGTTTTGAATCTATGAGGTGTATTGATATGGATCTTCAAACCTTGCAACAGGAATGCCTTGCCTGCCGTCGCTGCAGCTTGTGTGATTCTAGGACCCATGTAGTCTTTGGTCAAGGAGTCCCCAACGCAGAGGTTCTCTTTGTTGGCGAGGGCCCCGGTGCCAACGAAGACGCGCAAGGGCTCCCTTTTGTGGGACGCAGCGGGCAGTTGCTGGACCATTATTTGGAAGCAGTAGACCTTAGCCGAGATAAAAACGTTTACATTGCCAATATAGTAAAGTGCCGCCCGCCTCAAAATCGCGATCCGTTGCCGGAAGAATCCACGGCTTGTCTTCCTTGGCTTCGGCAACAGTTCCAGTTACTGCGTCCCAAGATCATTGTGTGCCTTGGCCGCATTGCCGCCCAACAACTGATTGACCCTGGCTTTTCGGTGAGCCGCGACCACGGAAAGTTTTTCGATAAACACGGCACCCTTTTTATGGCCACCTATCACCCAGCGGCCTTGCTGCGCTATCCTGCCAATAAGCCCGCTGTGTTTGGCGACTTTGTTGCTTTACGGGAAAAAATCCCACAGGTTTGTACACATACTTATTGATTGTTTCTTTCCATATCAAAGGAGTTGACCACCATGCCGCCGGAATCCTTCGCACTGACGTTGCCGATCCGACAGCTGGTGGAATTTTTATTGCGCAGCGGCAGCATCGACAATCGCTTTACCGGCTTTGACCGTGCCAACGAAGGCGCCAGACTCCACCGCAAGCTGCAACGCGCTGCCGTACACCAATTCCCCGATTACACCGCTGAAGTATCCCTTACCCAAAAGTATGGCTGCTGTGGCATTGATTATACCTTGGAAGGACGTGCCGACGGTATTTTCACCGATTCGGATGATATGGTAACGGTGGATGAAATCAAAACAACGCTCCTACCATCCGATCAAATTACAGGAGAACAATCGCCGGAACACTGGGCACAAGCCAAGGTCTATGCCGCCATTTACTGCGAGCAACATAACCTCTCCCAAATACGGGTACGCCTAACCTATTATCAGGTAGATGAAGAACGGTCGTATTATTTTGCGCAGGAGCATTCCCGCGAGGAATTGAATGCGTTTGTCCTTGATTTACTGACACAATACGCTCCTTGGGCCAAACGTGCCGCCCAATGGCAAAAAGACCGCTCTGCCAGCCTCGTCACATTAGCGTTTCCTTTTGAGCATTACCGCACGGGACAGCGTGCCATGATTAGCGCTGTTTATGAAACCTGCCAAGACGGTGGGCAACTGCTCTGTCAAGCCCCTACCGGTATTGGCAAAACCATGAGTGTACTGTTTCCCGCCCTGAAAGCAGTGCAGGACGGCGGTCCGATCTTCTATTTAACGGCGCGTGGCACTACGCGGTCCGCCGCCGAAAACGCCTTACACGCCCTACGCACACGCAATCCCTCTCTAATGGTCCGCAATATCACACTGACCGCCAAGGACAAAATTTGCTTACAAGAAGAACGAGAGTGCACGCCGGAAGCATGCCCCTACGCCAACGGCTATTACGACCGTATCAAAGAGGCCTTATGGCACGCGCTGGATAAAGTCGACCTTACAGCTGAAACATTGCAAACTCTCGCTCGCGAATACCGTGTCTGTCCCTTTGAATTAGGGCTGGACCTCAGTTTATGGTGCGACGTGGTAATTGGAGACTATAACTACCTGTTTGATCCCGTAGTGCGGCTGTCACGCTTTTTTGAAGGCCGCGGTGACTATCTTTTTTTGGTCGACGAAGCTCACAATCTGCCAGCTCGCGCTCGAGAAATGCACAGCGCTTCGTTATGCAAAAGCGCATTCTGGGACGCCAAAAAGAGTCTTGGGAAAGGGAAAAGCAGCCTAAAGCAGGCTTTGCAAAAAGTAAACAACTTGTTTGTGGAATGGCGCCATCGCTGTGAAGCCGTCGCTGGGGATCCCCGCTTTGGAAAAACGTTCTTCGAAAAGGAAGTCCCCGAAGCCTTCGACCACGCCTTACAGCGGCTTTGTGAGCCGTTACAGGACTGGCTGGAAGAACATCGGGAGCCTGACGATACCCACACAATCCTGCTGCAACTTTATTTTGACATTCGTGGTTGGCTTCGCGTTGCCGATACGTTTGACGAGCACTTTGTTTTGCAAGTTTCCTCTCAAGGCAGCGAGGTGCGAGCCACTCTGCTTTGTTTAGATCCCAGCGCCTTTTTAGCCGCAGACTTCGCTAAAGGCCGGTCTGCCATTCTTTTCAGCGCTACGCTGGCTCCTGCCGGCTATTACAAAGATTTATGCGGCATCCCTGACGCGCGCGCCGTAGCGCTGCGCAGTCCTTTTCCCCGCGAGAATTTAGGTCTATGGTGCGCCCGGCAAGTCAGTACCCGCTATAAAGACCGTACCGCCAGCATCGCTCAGGTTGCCGCTCTGATTGCCAGCATGGCACAGGCAAAGCCCGGAAACTATTTAGCCTTTTTTCCCAGTTATAGCTATTTACAGGATGTCTGGAACGAATTTTCTGCGCGATCCCCTGACCTCCCTACTCTGTGTCAAGAGAGCGCCATGGACGAAAAGCAGCGCGCCGCCTTTCTCGACCACTTTCTTCCCGAACGGCAAGACACGCTTGTGGGATTCGCCGTGTTGGGGGGTGTTTTCAGCGAAGGGGTAGATTTGGTGGGTGACCGCTTAATTGGTGTCGCAGTGGTGGGACCGGGGCTTCCTCAGGTAGGGCCCCGCCAAGAACAACTGCGCGCGCATTTTGAGGAGACTCGCGGTTCTGGATTTGACTATGCCTATCGGTTTCCCGGTATGAACAAAGTCCTGCAAGCAGCCGGACGGGTTATCCGAACCCCACAAGATAAAGGCGTGGTGCTTTTAATTGACGACCGCTTTGCCTCTCCCGACACCCGCCGTTTGATGCCACCTCATTGGGATCACCTGCGCATCGTGCAAAGCACAGAACAACTGGAGCAGGAATTGCACGCTTTCTGGCAAGTGTGACGCCTACTTTGTTCTAACAACACAGCCCTTGCAAAGAATCTTCTTTGCAAGGGCTGCGTTGTTTCGTATCAAGATTCAGGCTGTGCTTTATGCATCCGCAAAAGACTATACGGCATTAGCGGCGTCTCGCACGGGATTGTATAGGCCATCATGGGATGCGGCGTGGCATCTACGCGTTCCCCTGCCTCATTCTCAATCCAAGTAGGCGTTACAGTCACCACGTTGCCGTCGGGCTGTAACACTTCCAGCGTATCTCCTACCGAGAATTTTCCCCGCTGCGTGCAATGTGCCACTCCATCGGCCCACGAATCCACCGTGCCGATAAAGTCCCACTCTCGCACGTAGGTATGACTGGGCGTCTGCAAGGCTTGTTCCTTGCCAAAATAAAAACCGGGAGAATAATGGCGGTGGCTGGTACGGTTCAGCTCTTCGATCACATCGTCCGGCAGTTCGTAAGTATCGCTGTACGGATTCCGCAGATAGGCGTCCAGCGCCCGGCGATAAGCACTGGTTACCGACGCCACATAGTAGAAGGTCTTGGCCCGGCCTTCAATTTTCAAAGAGTCTACGCCCGCCTTACAGATCAAATCCAAAAACGGCGCCGTGCACAGATCGTTGGCATTTAGGATGTAACTTCCGTTTTCGCTTTCTCCAATTTCCATATACTGTCCGGGCCGGTGTTCTTCTAGCAAAGCATACTTCCAACGACACGGCTGGGCACACTCCCCCCGATTGCCGCTGCGTCCCGTCATGTAGCTGGACAAAAGGCAACGTCCTGACACACTCATGCACATCGCTCCGTGTACAAAGGCTTCCAGTTCCAAATCTCGCGGACAGTTGTCACGAATTTGGGCAATTTCCGTCAGGGGCAATTCTCGAGCCAACACCACACGCTTGGCCCCCAATTCGTAAGCCACCGCAGCGGCCTCATAGTTGGTGATTCCCGCCTGCGTGGAAACATGCCGCTCCACACCGGGCGCATACTTTTTAGCCAGTGCCAAAACGCCCAGATCCGCAATAATAAATGCATCTACCCCAGCCTGTGCTGCCTCTTCAATATACCGCGGTAGTTTTTTGAGTTCCTCATTGGTGGGCAGCGTGTTCAGCGTCAGGTATACCTTCTTCCCCCGTGCATGGGCAAAAATGCAGCCTTCCTGCAGTTCTTCCACCGTCAGATTTACCGGGGCTGCCCGCATACCAAACTCAGGCAATGCACAGTAAACAGCATCCGCACCATAAAGCACGGCATACTTTAGGGTTTCCAGACTCCCTGCCGGGGACAACAGCTCCGGTTGTTGCAACATAATGGAACTCCTCCTGTAAAAAAGCGCCCGGTCGCGCCGGGCGCTTCTCATAAATTGTGTTTGGTGCGGATTAGTAGGCCCAACCCGCTTTTTCTACGTTTTGCTGATGCTCGTCAGCCGTCTTGGCATAGAAATACTGTCCTGCCACATCGGTATCGGGGTGCCCTGTAACGAAGAAGAAGTATCCTTCGTCCAGATATTCTTGATCCGGATTGAGCGCTGCCTCAATAGCGGCATACCCCGGGCAGGAAATCGGCCCCGCCGGAAGCCCACTGACACGATAGGTATCGTACTGGTTCAGCACATCTTCCGGAATAGCACCACTTTCAGGCCAGCCATAGTATTCTGCCGTGGGAGAATTCCACAGATAGTTGTTCTCCACGTCCTGCGTGATATAGCTGCACGCATTGGACTGCAACAGATGCTCCGACCATTGCGGATCATCGGACTCCAACCGATTGTGGAAGCAGGCACTGACCTTAGCATCCTCGGACTCCAATCCTGCTTCTTCTTGAATAAAGCTGGCCAACTTCACAACATCGTCCAGTGTCGTGCCTTTTTCGTTGATGGTGTCCGTCAAGCCCTCCGTCTGCTTTTCAAATTCACTGTAAAGAATATCTACATAGTAGTAGACATCCTCATCCGCGTAAACATTGTAGGTTTCCGGGAAGAGATACCCTTCGCACTTCATCAGTCGGCCATTATCCGGGATCTGTGTCCAGAAGCTGTACTGGCTGAAATCTGAGCCATCGGTACCGTTGGCGCAGTTTAGGAAAGTATCTACGCTATCCACCAATCCGGCATCCACAAAAATTTGTGCAACGCCCACTGCCGTGGTTCCCTCAGGAATTGTCACATTGGTGGTCGGACGACGCACCTCAGTAGAGATTGTCTGGATGATAGTATTGTAATCCATCCCAGAGCGCAGCGTAAAGTCGCCGTATTGGATACCGCTCGCTTTGCCGCTGTACTTTACATATTCTTTGAACAGCCAATCATACTGGATAATGCCCGCCTCTTTAAGCTGGCCGGCAATCGTACTAACGGAAGAGCCCTGTTCAATGGAAACAGTTTGCTCTGCACCAAGACTACTGTCCCCATCGATCTCACTGTAGAACTGCATAACCTTCCAGCCGCCAAACGCCACCAGCGCCAAAACGATCAGCACGACCAGACAGCCCACCGGAAACCGACGTTTGGGGCGATCTTCTTTGCTCCGCTTTTTTTGTTTCTTCGCCTGTTTTTTCGCGTTTTCTGTGGGTTGCTTAGCCGGCTCCGGCACGGCGTCCCGAACAGGCTGCTTGGCCCGCGGTGCCGCAGGGGCAGGCTGCTGTGCCTGCGGAGCCCTGTTTTCCATCCCACCGTTATCATTTCGATTGATCCGCATGAGGAACCTCTCCTTAATTTGCGGCGGTGCGCCTCTATCCGCTGCCGCCCTATCCTAATGCTACCCCTTACAGCAGCATTCTAAAATACACATCCGTCACCGGGAATTCACCGCGCAAAAACGCAATCATCCCATATCCGCATCGTCTGCCGGCCCCTAGATACAATGTCTGGTTTTCCGCCAACAAAATTTGCGCTTGCTCTGCGCCCGTTTTTTCCCGTGCCGCCTGCAACAGCGTATCGGCGCAGTAGTCATTATCGGCCTGCAATTCCAAAAATTGCATCTGATCGCCTTTGGTATAGTATAACCCATATCCGCGGCGGCTAGATACCACCGTAAGTCCACGGCGATACAGCTGCGTCATCACTTCATTCATAGCCGTTTCCGGCAATGTAATGCATCCCGGCTGGTAACGCATCCGCATTTCCATCAGATGACGCACTGTAAGACTATCAAATTCTGCCTGCGCCAACAGATTTCGACGAATCGGCTTATTCAATACTCGAGTCGGCAAAAGATTTTTAAATCCCAGAGTTTCTAAGGATTGCGCCTCCCGGGTATTCTCCGGCGCAAGAACTGCAAAATCATATGCTTTAGCCCCAAAAGCCCGCAAACAGCCGCTCAGCAAACGCGGCAGCAAGGTTTCCATAGGTACGGTCTGCGTTGCCGCCGCACCACAGAACCAAATACCTTTGTGGTTGGCATACTGCACCGGGACAGCCGCCAACATGGCCACGGGCTTTTGCCCGTCCCCCTGTACAACAAAGATGTTGTCCATTCCCGCCACGTTTTGCAGCCAACCAGCAACTTGTGCACGGTCACCACCATAGCGCGCACAGCGCAGATCAATCAGCGCCTGCAAATCATCCGCGACCGCCATGCGCACCATAGGCATGTCCCCTTTCAGTACTCATCATTTTACAGGATACACTCCAATTTCGCAAGTATTTCGGCATTGATTGCCTCCACCGAACGGATAGAATTTACATCTTCCTCACAAGTACACTCGATGCGATGCCAGCCAAACTGCTTGGCACAATACTCTGCCGCCGCCCGGCTACGGGCAATATACTCCTTGTCTTTCTCTTGAATATCCTTCTTGCTTTCGTCGCCATGATACCGCTCTTCCAGCAGCTTCTGAGATACTTCCGGATTGACCGCCAAATAGAATACTGCGTCCGGCGCCGGAATCCCAATTTTTTTGTACTCAAAATCAAAGAGCCAGTTCAAGAAACCGTCCCAATGCATCGGCGGAAGTTTGGCGCATTGATGCACTGCATTGGAAGTCGTATATCGGTCGGAAAGCACCAGTCCACCGCTGCGGTAAAATTCTCCCCAGTCGGTTTTATAGCTGGCAAAACGGTCCACAGCATAAAAACTGGACGCCGCATAAGCATTCACATCATCCGGCTTATCACCGAATTGTCCGGAAAGGTACATCTTCACCAATGCGGAGGAATCGCTGGCATAATTAGGGAAGGTGATCTGGCGCAGATCCATACCGCGCTGCTGCAGCTTTTGTGCAGTCAATGCTGTTTGGGTCCCCTTTCCGGAGCCATCCAAACCTTCAAAAATGATCAGCTTACCCATGGCAGACCGCCTCCTTCTTGAGTTCGGCATATTTCTGGCGCACTTCCGCCTGCTGGCCGCAGCACATACGGCCCTCCGGACAAGGCCCAGTCAAACACCGCGGCCCCGCCGACGCAAAAATATGGGGCGCCAGCGGCAAGACCAGACGCAGCATCTCATCCGCCACCGCACGGATCTCCCACTGGGCACGATTACAGCACCGCAGATTAAAAAAGTTCTGCAGGCTGCGGCAGTTCATCGTCATAACCATTTTCGTTTCACAGGCGTTGGGAAGCACAAAACGCGCATCCTCGTTGGCCTGTTTCGATGCTTTGGCGCGAGCAGCCTTTTCCGGCAGCCCTTGTTCGATCAAACGCCGGGTATGTGCCTCTTCCAAAGACTGCACCAACTCCAGATATTTCTGTGCGTCAGCATTCATCGCCTCGACAAAGTGCGCCTTTGCCTCCGGAATTGCTTCAATTTCCGGCGGAATTACATAGCGAAAATCCTCCAGCCGCACATAGCGCTGACTTTGCACACTGAAACTTGCAATTCTATGCCGGGTAACCTGCGCCAAAAAAGTACGGGATACGCCTTCAATGCCGAAGGTAAAGCTGGCATGTTCGATGGGGCTGGCATGTCCAAGATCCGACAGTTTCTGCAAAAAATCCGCCGTCTTTTCCGGTGTCAGACCGTCCAATAATGTTTCGATGTGGGCATCCGAATAGCATAGCTTTGCTGCGGCTGCCACCGTCTTTTCCGGGTCATTGGTATGGGCAATGAGTTGAACCAGCATAGAAAGCGCCTCCCCTTTTTTCTTTTGCGTTTATTCCGAGATTTTTTTGAGCGGTGCGTAGTTGGCCATCGTCTTTTTTACACCAACCCGATCAAATTGAATTTCCACAATACAGTCTCCTGCAATGGGTGTTGCCTTGAGCACCTTGCCGCGGCCAAAGACTCGATGTTCCACCAAATCCCCTGCCGCATATTGTACACCTTGCTTTTTGGGGGCAGACTTTTGCATCCCTGCCAAGGTAGACGTTCCCGCGCCTGCCGGAGTTGTCGGTGCCCCACTGTGGTGATTGGTACGGCTGCCGTATCCTGCGCCAAAGCCCCCGCTCTGCACCGTATGACGCCCACCATCATAGTGCGGGCTATCGTGTCCACCGCTGGCAAAACCGCTGCTGTATCCGGCGCCGAAACCGCCCCGGGGACGAGCGTTGTACTCGCTGTTCAGATAACCACGGGAAGTACCGGAATAACCGCTGCGCCCGCCGGGCACATTGGTGCTGTAACTTCCATATCCCGCACCAAAACCACCGGCCGTATAAGCCAGTTCTGGACTTTGGGTCTCTTCCAGCAGTCCCGGATCAATCTCGCTGAGGAAGCAAGACGGCGGATTACGGCGCGTTTGACCAAAAATCAGCCGGCTGCGAGAAGTGGAAAGATACAATTCCTTTTTTGCACGGGTAATGGCCACATAGCACAGGCGGCGCTCTTCTTCCATGTCTTCCTCATTGTAGCGAGCCATATCGCCGGGGAAAATACCATCCTCCATGCCAACCACAAAGACATAGGGGAATTCCAACCCTTTGGCAGAGTGAATAGTCATCATCGTTACGCTGTCCGCGTCTTCATCGTAGCTATCCAAGTCGGAAATCAATGCCACTTCTTCGAGGAAGCCCGACAAGGTTGCATCCTCGCCGTTTTGGTCGGTGTATGTCTTGACCGAGCTGACAAGCTGGCCCAAGTTCTCAAGGCGCGCCTCGCCTTCTTCCTTCTGCGCCTTCAGCATAGCTTCGTACCCAGTCTTTTTAATGACCTCGCCTGCAAATTCGTCCAGCGGCATAGAAACGGACAGATCGCACAGTTCGCGGTACATCTCATAGAAGCGTTCCAGCGGTGCAGCTGCACGCATCAATTCAGGATAGTTGCGCACATCTGCAATAATCTGCAGCATCGGCACACCAGCCTTGGCGGCCAACTCTCCTACCTTTTCCACTGTGGAAGCGCCGATCTTGCGGGCCGGTTCATTAATAATCCGGCGCAACCGCACATCGTCCCGCGGATTTACAATCACTGCCAGATAGGAGTTGATGTCCTTCACCTCTTTACGGTCAAAGAAGCGCTGACCCCCCACGATCCGGTAAGGAATACCCGCACGAGCAAAATATGTTTCGATGGGGTTGGACTGGGCATTCATACGGTACAGAACTGCATGGTCCCGCAGATGGGCACCTTCCCGCAGATGTTCACCGATCACATCAGCAATATGGCTGGCCTCGTCCTGCTCACTGGCTGCGGTATAATGATGTACCTTATCTCCATCGCCGTTCTCAGTCCACAAAGTTTTGCCTTTACGGCCATTGTTATTTTTGATCACACTGTTGGCTGCGTTAAGGATATTGGAAGTAGAACGGTAGTTTTGCTCCAAACGGATGGTTTTAGCACCCGTAAAGACCTGCTCAAAGTTCAGGATATTTTCAATCGTAGCACCGCGGAATTTATAGATGGACTGGTCATCATCACCCACGACGCAAACGTTGTTGGTTCCCCCCGCCAGTAAGCGTACCAGATGGAACTGCGCCACGCTGGTGTCCTGATACTCGTCCACCACCACATACCGGAACTTATTCTGGTAATATTCTCGGGCCTCGGTGTCGTTCTGAAGAAGCCGTACCGTGTGGAAAATCAGATCATCAAAGTCCATGGCGCCAGCGGTCTTAAGGCGTCCGGCATAGGCCGTGTAGATCTTCGCAATCAGTGCCGCCTTGGTATCCCGAGGCGGCTCGGCTGCCACATCCTCTGCGGACATCAGCTTATCTTTAAAGGAGCTGATTTGCGCCACCGCCGATTTAATCGGCAGGAACTTATCATCGATCATCTTATCCTTATAGATCTGCTTGAGCACCCGCTGCTGATCATCCGTATCATAGATGGTAAAGCTCTTAGGAAATCCAATGCGTTCCGCATCCCGCCGCAAAATCCTTACACAGGCCGAGTGGAAGGTAGACGCATTCACATCCCCGCCCATCGTTTCCCCCAACATAGCACGCAGACGCTCTTTCAATTCTCCGGCCGCCTTGTTGGTAAAGGTAATCGCCAGCACGTTCCAAGGCCGAGCCGGACGTACTGCCAGATAGGCCGTTTCCCTTGGGAGATCCCTTCCCGATTGGACCGCCGTCCGCAGATCCTCCAGATCCTGCTGTGTCACGGCGCGGGGCAGTTCTTTGCTGCCATGGGCTGAACCGAAACGGATGATATTGGCAATACGGTTGACCAGTACGGTTGTTTTTCCGGAACCGGCTCCCGCCAAAATCAACAGCGGCCCTTCGGTGGTAAACACGGCCTGCCGCTGAACAGGGTTCAAACGGGTAAATTTACTTTCGATATATTGATCGCGCAGGGCGAGATATTCCTGAGTCAAATCGGACATGTCGTTTTCCCTTCTACAATGTTCGATGGTCTTGTGCCGCTCATTCAGCAGCAAATGGATCACGGATATTCTGTAAAGTCTTTTTCCATGCTTTTGGCGTAGCGTCCCGGAACCCAGCCGTCAGATAACGTCCTTCACTGAGGCTGATGGCGGTACCGCGTGCCACACAGTTAATGGGATCTGGCGCAATGGCCACATCTACATGCAGCTCACCAGCCAAATAACTGGCTAGACCGCGCAGCAACGAACCGCCGCCGGTCAGAAGTACACCATTGGACGAAACATCTGCCGCCAGTTCCGGCGGGGTGCTTTCCAAAACAGTCCGCGCTGCGGTCACAATGCGCGTAGCCAATTCCTGCACAGGCTCGTACAGGGCGCGGGTGTAGATGAGGCGTCGGGCCGGAAGGTTTGTCTCCCACGAATGGCCGCGCACTTCCATCACGCCTTCAAACTCACTTTTGGTACAGCAGGCCACCTGTTTTTTCAGCGCTTCCGCTGTCAGAGGCCCGATGGCGATCTGATACTTTTCCTGCACAAACTGAGCAATGCAGCGGTCAAAAGCGTTGCCTGCCACCGGAATACTGGCCGCACGTACCCGCCCGCCCATACTGATCACTGCTATGTCGGTGGACCCTCCACCAATATCCACAACCATGCAGCCTCGGGGCTGGCGAATCTGTAACCCGGCTCCCAGCGCCGCAGCCACCGGCTCGTCCACCAGATAGACCTGTCGAGCCCCTGCCGCCATAACGGATTCCACCACGGCATCGGCTTCAATCCCGGTAATGGCCGCCGGCACACAGACCGCAATACGCGGCTTCAAAAAGCGGGAGCGGCACACTTCATTGACGAACCGCACAATCAGTTCATTGGTCATGCGATGATCTTGAATCACCCCATCCCGCAAAGGACGTACCAAATCGATGTGTGCCGGAGCGCGGCCCACCATCCGCAGCGCCTCGTCCCCCACAGCCAGAATGCTGTTGGTACGGGTATCTACCGCGCCGATGGTCGGCTGACTGAATACCACCCCTTGCGTTTCGGTGGCAATGATAATCGAGGTGGTGCCAAGATCAATGCCAATATCCTGTTGCTTCATTTGCGTTTCTCCGTAGCGGGTTGTTTTTCCTTGGGCAGTTCTTCCGCCGCAGCAATGGCCGCCGCAGTCACGTCTACCGCCCCGGCTTTCAGCAATTCCAACGCACAGGCCGACACAGTGGCGCCTGTGGTAATCAAATCATCCACCAGCAGTACTCTCTTACCGCCCAAATCCACATCGGGACGGCAGCGATAGGCATTCTGCGCGTTTTGTATGCGTTCCAATCGTGTCAAGCTCTTTTGTGCGGCGGTTCCTTTCACAGTTTGCAGCGCTTCGACCACCGGTATCTGAAATAGTATACCCAACCTTCGCGCCAGTTGCAACGGCAACCCGGGGACACCTCGCCACGCTTGATGAGGTGGCACCGGTACAATGCACTGATAAACCGGCAGGTTTCGAAACAGTTGGTCTTCTGGACGCAGTCCCGGTCCCACCGCAGGAACCGCCCCCCAAATCCGCACAGCCATTCGGTCAGCCAGCTCCCGTGCATACCACGGATGCCCGCCCCGCTTACACAGCAAAATTGCTTCCCGGACAACGCCTTGATAATAATAGGCAGCCAATGCGCCCTGTAAAGCGTGGAAGGAGTGTTCGGTTTCGGGCAAGCGTGGCGGCTGATGAGAAAGACGTTCTTCTTCTTTACGGCATGCCGGACAGAAGACACCTTGCACAGCGTCCTCTCCCAGAACAGTATCGCAGAACGGGCAGCGCCGCGGATACAAAAGCGCTGTTGCTCGTTCCAGAAGATAGGCACGGTCCATCGTTATACCTTTGCCCGCTCTAGGGGCATATCTTCTTTGGTCAGTAAATACCGAAGCCCGCTATAACGCATATTTTGACGGACATTATGCACCATCGTTTGGATGGTACGATTGGTTCCCGCCAAAATACACAGCTTGCGGGCCCGGGTCACACCGGTATACAAAAGATTCCGATAGCACAGTTTTACCGGCACATCGGCTACCGGCACAATCACCGCGGGGAATTCCGAACCTTGGCTTTTATGAACTGTCACGGCATAGGCCGGTTCCAATTCACTGAGTTGATCGGCAGAATAGACATATTTACGGTCATCCATCATGACCGTAACCGAGCGGGACTCGTTGTCTACTGCGGTAATAATTCCCAAATCGCCATTGTAGGCTCCCACACCGGCTTCAGCACCAGCCCGCTCAAAGGTGATGTCATAATCGTTCTTGATTTGCATGACTTTATCCCCCAAGCGCAAAACCTTGGTTTCCTTTTCGCCGCCAATTTGCGGTTTGTCGGGTGCCGGTGGATTGAGGACCGCCTGCAGCCGCAGGTTCAGTTCCACGCTGCCTGTCGGCCCTTTTTTGGTAGGACATAGCACTTGAATGTCCCGCACTGGATCAAAGCCGTAAGCCTTCGGCAAACGCGTGCTGACCAAATCGCAGATTAACCGCTGGCAGGCCAATCCCATAGACTCGATCATGAAAAAATCATCATCTGCTGTGCCTTTGCCCTTTTGCGGCATCTGCCCCTGCACGATTCGGTGTGCATTCTGGATGATCAAACTTTGCTGTGCCTGCCGGAAAATATCGGTTAGGCAAACCGTGGGCACGACCTTAGCACGTACCACTTCCCCCAGAATATTGCCGGGTCCCACGCTGGGGAGCTGGTCGGCATCTCCCACCATGATGATGCGGCAATGGGAACGTGTGGCCGCCAGCAATGCCTGAAAGAGCTTGACGTCCACCATACTCATCTCATCCAAAATGATGACGTCATACTTTAGCAGGTTCTTTTCGTTGTGGATAAACCGAACCACGCCGGTGCTATAATCCACCTCCAGCAGGCGGTGAATGGTGGATGCACTGTGGTGTGTCAACTCGCTTAGGCGTTTGGCCGCACGCCCCGTCGGGGCACAAAGAGCCACCCGATCATACAAAGCCTCGTACAAGCTCAGAATCGCATTCACCGTAGTGGTTTTGCCGGTACCGGGACCACCGGTGAGCACCATCACCCGGCTGGACAGAGCCGTACGGATGGCCTCCTTTTGCATCGGCGCATAGGCAAATCCCTGTACAATCTCCAGCGCACGGATGTCACTTTCCAAGGTTTTTGGCGGCTCGGTAGGATAGCTGGACAACTCGCGCAATCTTGCCGCAATATCTTCCTCCGCCGAGAGCAAATCTGGCAAATAGATATCCTCCACTTCAGCAAAAGTACGAGCGCGCAATTCACCTTCGGTCAGCAGTTCTTGCAAGCCGGCCTCAATCTCTGCCGGTTCCACCAACAAAAACTTAGCGGTGGCTTGCAGCAGTTTTTCTTTCGGCAAGCAGGTGTGGCCGTTGCCCGCATTATGCCGCAGCGTATAGAGCAAACCCGCTGCCACCCGCAACCGGCTGCCGGCTTCAAACTGCAGATCCGCTGCAATGCCATCCACCTGACTAAATTTCATCTGCAACGGTTCCCCGCACAGCAGATACGGATTCTGTGTCAGCGCTTCCACCGTATGGGGACCGAAGGCCCGATACGCCGTCACCGCACTTTGCGCCGATAGGCCATACCGGGCAAACCATGCCACCACTTCCCGTACACCATACATACGGCGAAATTCGTTGGAAATAATGGCCGCTTTTTCCGGCGTGATGCCCTTGATCTCGCACAGTTTTTGTGGGGTTTCCCCAATTACCGTCAGCGTATCTTCCCCGAAACGCTGTACTATTTTTTTGGCGGTAGAAGGGCCAATATAGGGCAACACACCGCTGGACAGATAGCTCAGCAGCCCTGCCGTATCCTGCGGCAGGCTTGCCTCACAGGATTCCGCCCGGAATTGCTCCCCATAACTGGGGTGGTTGACCATATGGCCGTACACCGTAACGTTCATCCCATTATCGACGCTGCCCACATTGCCGGCCACCACAACGTCTTGGTCCCCAGCGTTTACCTCAAACACTGCATAACCGGTTTCGGCGTTTTCATAGATCATATGTTCCACTACGCCTTCCAGTTTCAGCAATGGCTGCGTGGTATTCTCCATGTTCCGCCTCCTTCGGCACACTTCCACAATATCGTTTTTTATTATACCCCAATCCCCTGTATTTGGCAAACCAAAAAAGCGCGGGGTTGCCCCCGCGCTTTTGTTGCATTTGATTATTCCAAACAGGTTCTATTTTGCCGATCAGGCCAACGCCGCTTTCAGCTCCTCTACACGATCGGTGTTTTCCCATTTGACGCCCAGATCTTCCCGGCCCATGTGACCGTAGGCAGCCAACTGACGATAGATGGGCTTGCGCAGGTCCAAATCGCGGATAATAGCCGCCGGGCGCAGGTCAAACACCTTCTCCACCGCTGCTTCGATCCGTTCATCTGCTACCGCACCGGTGCCGAAGGTGTCCACCATGATGGACACAGGCTCCGCCACGCCGATGACATATGCCAGCTGCACTTCGCA
>NZ_CALADU010000006.1 GCF_937890665.1 uncultured Subdoligranulum sp. | reverse complement strand
CCCCCACTTTGCCGATCAGCGCCGTGGAACAGCCGTACTTTTGCAGCGCGGCCAGGAAATTGCCCGGCGCGCCGCCCGGCTGGGCTTTGAGAGTCGGATAACCGGCTTCATCATTGGAAACCGGCGCAAAATCAATGAGCAGTTCGCCCAATGCCACAACGTCAATCATAACGCACCTCCTGTGCGCTGCTTATAGCGCCAGATCATACAGCCGCAGATCCATGCAGGCCCGGCCGTTGGCAAAAAACCGGATCACGTCGGCGTCGGCGGGGGCGTCATAAAGGGTCATGCTGGCCCCCTGCTGCCCATCCTGCAAGAAAAATTCTGCTGAATACCGATCCAGCACCATGCGCAGCCGCAGGGTATCCCCCGCCGGAGCCAGCAGCGGAGTTTCCCGCAGCTCCAGCGCATCCCGACATCCTCCTGCATGGCGGCGGTCCAGGCGAAGCAGCCCATCCTCCAAGTCGAAACGCACCTCGGCCCACCGTTCCTTACCGCAGGCGATGCGCACCCCGAACCGCCGGGCACGGCGCACATCCACCTGCAAGTCGCAATCCAGTACCCGGCCCTGCACACCGTCCAGCGTGACCGGCCTATTTTCCACTTCCACGCCGCGGTGTTCCACCCGCAGCCGCCGGGCTGCATCCAGTTCCCGCACCGGCCGCTGGCAGAGAACCTCCCCCTGCCAGAACAGTTCCCGGGGCAGGCTCATCTGGCCGTACCAGGGCGCGCCTTGCGGCGGGTAGCAATGATCCCAGTTCTGCATCCAGCCAAGGAGCACCCGGCGTCCATCGGGGGTTTCCAGCGTCTGGGGCGCATAGAAATCCAGACCGCTGTCCAAGGGCTGATCGGCCTGCCGCACAAAGGGGGTGCCGGGACCGTCCCACCGGCCGATGAGGGCTGCCGTATCGTTGCCGCAATGGTACCGGTCATCGGCGGCCTGGTGCACAAACTGGGGCGAAATGACCAGCACTGTCCGGCCTTCCATGGTGAAAAGGCCGGGACATTCCCACATGCTGCCCAGGCTGCCGTCGTTTTCGGCCAATACCTGCACAAACTGCCACCGGGCAGCAGCATCCTCGGGGTGGGGGTTGCGGTAGAGCAGCAGCCGCCCATGGCCGTTGAAGCCGCGGCCGCCCACCAGCATATACACCATACCGTCCTGCGCGAAGAGGAAGGGGTCCCGGAAATCCTTGCGGGAAGCCCCCGCGGGCTGCTCGTCACAAGTCAACACCGGAGCGCCGGCTTTCTCATAAGTTTCACCGTCACCCAGAGCCAGGCACTGCTGCTGAATCTCGCTCTCCCCCTCCGGCATGACGCCGGTGTACAGGATCAGCTGCTTGCCTTTCCATTCCATGGCACCACCGGAAAAGCACCCGTTTTGGTCAAAGGGCGTGTCGGGCGCCAGGGCGCAGGGGCAGTCCTGCCAGTGCAGGAAATCCTTTGTGACGGCGTGGCCCCAGTGCATGGGGCCCCAGTTGGTGCCGTAGGGATGGTACTGGTAAAACAGGTGATATCGTCCGCCATAGTATGACCATCCGTTGGGGTCGTTGCACCAGCCCACCGGCGGCACGGCGTGAAACGCCGGGCGTTTTTCGGCGGGCGTGCGATGCTGCTCTTCATAGCGGCGGGCGCGGGCCAGGATGTTGGTTTGTTCCATGATCATTTCTCCGTAACAAAGGCTGCCTGTCGTGCCAAAGCACGGCAGGCAGTCATTTTTAGCCGTTCATGCTGGCAAAGTAGTTGTCCAGTCCGGTCTGTTTGAGCTGCAGCAGTTCCTGCAGGTTCATCTCGTTAAGTTTGGCGATATAAGCATCCCACTCTTCGGCCGCGCCGCCGTTCATAATCCATGCCGCTTTCTGGCTTTCGGCGTAGGGTTTCAGGTCGGTCTCGATCTGGGTGATGCGGTCGGTGGTTTCGATGTCAAAGAAGATGGGCGGATAGTTGTAATCGCATTCCATGGCGGGAGCGAACTCGCTCTGGATCACATCCAGGCGCAGCTTGGCGTCGTCCGGCATGGTAGTGTAGGTGCCGTAGTAGCTGTCCAGCACGGCCAGCGGGCCGCCCAGGTTGGTCTTCATGCGCAGTTCATAGGGCACAACACCTTCGGGGATCGCCAGGTGCTGCAGGGTACCGTCATCTTTCATCTCAAAGATGTTGTCCTGGGTGGTATCACCGTAGGTTCCCCAGTTGTCCTGCACCGACTGGATGGGGTCATAAAGTTGGTCGACCCACTTGGCTGTGAGCGCCGGATTGGGGTTGGTACCAGTGATCACGCAGCGGCCGATTTCAAACCCCATTGCATTCTGACGGGTGACAGCCTGTTCGCCCTCTGCGTTCTTCAACGGAGGAAGCGCCACATAATTGTCCGGGGTACCAGCGCTGGTGTTGTCCCACGCCATAAAGAGTCCGTAACGATCACTGGCGGCCTTGGAAACATAGGTGTTGTAATCCTGCGTAAAAACTTCGGGATCAATAAGACCTTCGGCATAGAGAGTATGCAACCATTCCAGGCCGGGAATGATGCCTTCATCGGCCAGTGTGTAGATCACCTGCTTGTCATTATTGACCACATAGTGGTCTGCATTTTCACCGTAGCCAAAGGCACTGAGCAACACGCCCACATCTTCATTGCCGCCATTCATTACAAAGGAAAGGGGCAGGCAATCGGGATGCGCCTGTTTAAACGCCCGCAATACTTCCGTGAGTTCTTCCGGGGTCGTGGGCATCTCCAGCCCCAGTTCATCCAGCCATGCTTTGTTGATCCAGGGAATGCCACCGATAGACTGAATAGCCTCCTTATCGCTGCCCAGTTCTTCGATCCAGGGGAAGGAATAGATATGACCGTCCGGAGCTGTGATCAGGGTACGGTACTCAGGGTTTTCATCCAGAATTTTTTTCAGGTTGGGCATGTACTGGTCGATCAGTTCATCCACCGCAATGATGGTTCCGTCCTTGGCGTAGCGCAGCAGGTCGTACTGGCTCATCTGGGCATCAAAGACCATATCAGGCAATTCCTTCTTGGCTAAAGCAAGTTGCTTTTTTTCGCCAAACTGGTCATCCACATAGACAGTCCAGTCGATGTGAACATTCGTAGCCTCTTCCAGCCTTTGGGCGATCAGACGGTCATTGAGCTCCTGTCCGGCAAAGGAAGGTTCGTGGGTCAATGCCGTGAATGTGACTGTTTCGGTCAGGGGGAAGGATACCGAGGCGGCATCCACCGTAGCCGCGGCATTGTTCTGCTGGGAACCGCAGCCTGCCAGACTAGTGAGTGCCAGCGCAGCGGCACCGGCCAGCGCCAGGACACGTTTGGACATGGTTTTCATCTTGGTCTCTCCTTTTCTTGATGGTTGTATGGTGAAAATTTAAAGTAGCGGAAAGTTTTCCCTCTCGCGGCGAGCGCCGCGGGCGGCATTATAGCAAGGAACTCTCTTGCGGTGCCCGAATCGTGCGGCGCGCCTTGGAGCGGCGCTTGCACTCTTCGACCGCTGCGCCTAAAATTCCTCCCTGTTTCCGCCGCAGGCGGCATTATAACAAGGAACTCTCTTGCGGTGCCCGAATCGTGCGGCGCGCCTTGG
>NZ_CALADU010000005.1 GCF_937890665.1 uncultured Subdoligranulum sp. | reverse complement strand
AGGGAACTAGAACCTGAATCTAGCGCGTCTGCCAGTTCCGCCACATCCGCATATTTGCTGTCGTTTCCGTGTCTTTCGTTTGCCTCGTGACCCGGGCGACGTGTATTATTATAGCCAGCCACCCAACAAAAGTCAAGCATTTTTTCAAAAAAATTTCGAAAAAATCCCAATTATTTTTTCAGGCAGGCAAAAGCAACGTTTTTTCGTCTTTTATGCCGTACGATTTCCTCATTGCCTTGCTTTCCCTCCAGAATTTGCTATAATAATCCTACAATATGGAGGTGTAAACACGTATGTGGACCTGTTCGTTATTAAAATCCAATGCATGGCAGGCGCTGCGGGGACGCTATTGGCGCTCGTTTTGGGTATACCTACTGTTAATGGTTCTTAGCGGCACGCAACTCCCCCACTGGGAAATACGCTATTCCGGCGAGGATGTTCTGGATGCCGTGGATTATTACAGCTCTGTGCTGAATAGTTTGTCTACCACAACCTTGCTGGCCATCTACCTCGTGATTTTGCTCGGCTCGGTGCTGTATATTTTGTGGAGCGCCTTTGTGGTAACGCCTTTGTCGGTGGGACAATGCCGGTATTTTATGGAAAGCCGTCAGGGACGCGCCCCTTTCCGTACGATCTTTACAGTATTTCGTACGCCCTATCTGAATGTCGTCAAGGTCACCTTTTTAACCAACTTAAAAATCTTTGTCGGTCTGCTTCTTTTCGTTATTCCGGGAATCTACTGGGCTTATTGTTACGCTTTGGTTCCCTATTTGATGGCAGAAAACCCGTATCTAACTACCTCGCGCGCGATGGAGTTAAGCCGCCAAATCATGTATGGCGAAAAATTTCACCGCTTTATTTTAAAGCTGTCCTTTTTAGGTTGGGCACTTCTCTGCTGGCTCACCTATGGAATCGGATTCTTTTTCCTTGCGCCGTATCAAGCCGCCACCTACGCCGAGTTCTATGCCGCCATGCGTGCCAAAGCCTTTGCACAAGGGCTTACCACTCCGCAGGAGTTGGGCGGTTTTGTACGACATCCTGAGAATTAAACCCACAAAAAATCCCGGCCAATGGCCGGGATTTTTCTATTTATCCTTGGATCTGTTTAGGATGAGGCTGCGGCGGCATTTTCACAAACAAGTTCTTAAGCACCAACGGCGTAGCCACCGAGGAAACCACAATCATCAGAATCACCGCCGTAAAATAGACGGGATCCACCACATTGACCTCCAGACCTTTTTGGGCCACAATCAGTGCGACCTCGCCGCGCGTCATCATACCGACGCCCACTTTCAAAGAGTCGCCCCAGTTAAAACCGCAAACTTTGGCGGCCAGCCCGCAGCCGATGATTTTTGTAACCAACGCCACAATGACAAAGCAGATGCAGAACAGCAAAATGTCCGGCGTAAGGCCGCTGATATCGGTCTTCAGGCCAATGCTGGCAAAGAAAACCGGTGCAAAAATCACATAGTTGCTGATATCCACCCGGCGTTCCACGTAAGAAGCATCGGCCATGGTGCACAGCACAATGCCGGCGATATAGGCACCGGTAATATCGGCGATTCCAAAGTATTCCTCCGCCACATACGCCAGCGCAAAGCAGAAGGCGATACTGACAATGGTAATACGCTGCGTATGGGGATTACGCCGATCCAGCCACTGCATCGCGCGGTGGAAAAGCAGGCCCACCACAATGGCCACCACAAAGAAGAGTACCGTGTTCAGCAGCACCTGACCAAGGCCGGTACCCGTACCGGAGCTGGCGCCAATGACACAGGTAAGCACCACAATGCCGATCACATCATCGATAACCGCCGCACTGACAATGGTGGTACCAAGGAAACTTTTTAGGTGCCCCAATTCCTGCAAGGTAGCCACCGTAATGGAAACGCTGGTGGCTGTCATAATGGTGCCAATGAACAGCGCACGATAAAATTCCAGCGTTCCCACAGCCGCAAAACCGTAGAAGAAACTGTACAGCAACGTACCGCCTACCAGCGGGACCGCCACACCAACACAAGCGATCAAAGTAGCAATCGGACCAGCCCGCAACAATTCTTTTAAGTTTGTACCCAAACCGGTGGTAAACATCAGCAAAACCACGCCAATTTCGGCAAAGACGGCGATGGTATCGCTATTTTGTACCAAATTCAAAACACAAGGTCCAATCAGCAAGCCGGCAATAATTTCTCCCACGACCTGCGGCGCCTTAAATTTTCTTGCAACAAGAGCAAAAAACTTGGCGCTTATCATAATGATTGCTAGATTTCGAAAAATGGAGTACACAAAACACAACCCCTTTCAAACGCGAAACTCCCACAATTTAGTTATAGTTGTAGCACGTTGCAACAGGGCTTGCAAGGGCTTTACCCCTTTTTGTAAGTTCTTACAATTTTTGTGGAAAATCTCATCTAAAAAAATATTTCGTTTTACGCTTGACATCCTTGTCGTAAATTGCTATAATAGCCCTTGCAGTCAAACAACTGCTGTGGAAAGATGGCTGAGCTGGTCTAAGGCGCACGACTGGAAATCGTGTAGGGCCCCTAAAGCCCTCGAGGGTTCGAATCCCTCTCTTTCCGCCATAAAAAAGCACCAACAACTTTTGTTGTAGGTGCTTTTTTTATTTTGTAAGGAATCCCACACAACCAAAAGCGCATCCCTGTGGCTAACCACATCGGGATGCGCTTTTTTCTTATTCTACCATATATTCGAAGTCAATGCGTCCCAGTGCCACATCGGCGCCAGCCACGCGAATCTTCATAGAGGTACCCAGCATCCAACTGCGACCCGTGAGCGGATCCAGCATGCTGACACCATCCACCACTTGTGCTTCGCCCTTGCAGAGCTGCGCTGCCGGCACAAAGCCTTCCACGGTGTTTTCCAATTCCACAAAGACGCCGCGGGGCGTAATGCCCGCTACTGTACCGACATACACTTCGCCCAGATGGCTGTGCATATATTCCGCCTTGTACAGGTCCTCTACATCACGCTCGATGCGCACCGCGTCCACTTCTTTCTTACTGGACTGCTCGCTGGCACGCTGGGCAAATTCCGTGTAGGTGCTGCCCATCTGCTGTGCCGAAGCACCTACCAGCATATCGCTCAGGATGCGATGAATCGCCAAGTCGGGATACCGGCGAATAGGGCTGGTAAAATGGGCATAGTCCGCCAGTACCAAGCCGTAATGGCCCAACGGCTGGGGCGCGTACCGTGCTTTCTGCATGCTGCGCAAAATACCCGTATGCACCGGCGTCTGAATGGGTTGACCGCGGGTTTCGTCCAGCAAAGCCGCCAATTCCAACTGCGTCGGAATGGGATTCTTGAACTTGGCATGCAAACCACAGGCCAGCAATGTAGCCGACAGTTTTTCCATCTTTTCGGCATCCGGGGCCTCATGGACACGATACACAAAAGGTACCTTGTTGGTGCGTCCCGCATTGGCTGCGCACTGGTTGGCCAACAACATGAACTCTTCAATCATGCATTCCGAGGTACCGCGGCCCCGCTTAACGATATCAACGCAGCGGCCCTCCTCGTCGATGATCAGCTTAGCCTCATCGGATTCAATCTCCATGGCGCCGCGCTTACGCCGCAGCTCCAGACGCTTGCGGTACAGCTCATCCATCAGCGGCAACTGGTCCAATACCGCTGCGTATTTTTCCTGCAAAGCGCTCAGATCTGCGCCTTCTTCCGGTTCCAACAGCGCATTGATTTCCTTATAAACACCCTTTACACGGCTGCGGATCACCGTCTTAACAAAGTGATACCCATGAATGTTGCCTTCGCTGTCCAGACGCATCAGGCAGGAAAAGGCCAGCCGCTCTTCATCGGGATTCAGCGAGCAAATCCCATTGGAGAGCTGTGTGGGCAGCATCGGGATAACTTTGTCGGCATAGTAGATACTGGTGGCACGCTCAAACGCCTCGTTGTCCAGCGCAGAGCCGGGCCGGACATAGTGGCTCACGTCGGCAATATGCACGCCCAGCTCATAGCCGCCATCCTCCAGCTTCTGCAGGCTGATGGCATCATCAATATCCTTGGTTTCGGCCGAGTCGATGGTAAAGATGGGAATCGCCCGCAGATCCATCCGGCGCGCAGCTTCCGCAGAATCGATGGTGGCATTGTCATAGGCATGGGCCTCCGCCAACACCTCGGGCGGGAACTCCTGCCGTACATTGCGGCCATACAGAATCGCTTTTGCGCATTCCGAGGCGCGGTCCGAGGCACCAAACTTTTCCACAACAGCGGCACGGTGTTCACTATGGCGCTGACCGCGGTGGGTAATCTGAATACCTACCTTGTCCCCCAGATGTACCCCTTCACTGCCCTGCTTAGCCAGCAGGAATTTCACGTCCCGGCAGCCATCCGGTTCTACCGCCAAACGGCCATCATCCGACAGGCAGACCGTGCCCGCAAAGCGGTTGTTGGGGACGGTGACTTCCACCACTTCCCCTTCCGACGAACCCTCCACCCGCGGATGGTCAAACAGTTTGACGTCGATCTTATCCTGCGGCATGGCGCCATGCAGAGCCCGCCCCGGGATAAAGATATCTCCCTGTCCATCGTCACGGCTGGCAAAACCAAACCGGGCCGCCAACTTGACCAGCGTGCAGGGGATGGTATCGGGGTTGGCTTCATTTTGGTAGGTGGCAAAGCCCGGCACATACGTGCCGTTGCGCATCGACAGTTCGCCGGTAGCCACCATGGCCGACACGGTAGTGCGCAGGCGGGAATTGTCCACCTGCAGGTTATTCTGCAGCTCCCGCAACGTCATAGGACGGCGCTTTACCGCAGAAAGAATGCTTTTTTGTAACGGTGTCATATATACTCCTTCATTTACGTCGCCGTGCCGTCCGGCACAGCCCTTCCATTGCGGGGACCTTCCCCGCTACTTTCCCACAAAAAACGGCCCGCCGGGGCGCAGATCATTCTTCAACGCGCTTGGCGGACCCTTTTGTTTTGTGATTGCTGCTTTTCTCCGATTACAGGCGGGCGCTGAGCACGCAGACGATCAGCGCGACCACGAAAAACACTGCGCCAAAGACCTTCGTCCATTTGGCAAGTTTGGCATTCAGGCCACGCTCACGGCCAGCCGCCATATGGGTGTTTTCGCCCATGATCGCCGCGGAAAGCCCCTGACCCTTCTGCTCTTGCGCGAGGGTAAATACGATGATCAAAAGCGATACTGCAATCAGAACGCAACCGAGAGCGATCTCATACCAGTTCATTGAATAGCACTCCTTTAACTTCTCATGCGGGGTATAGTATAACACAGATATGCCGTTGGTGCAAGCTTTTTTTGCGATTTATTTCCAATTTCAACCGGTTCACATCAGGCTGAACAGGTCCACCTGACTGGTCTCGGGCAGATTACCCAACGCCCCTACCGAGCGCAGTTTATCGAAAACCGAGCTGGCTACGCCACTGGCTTGCTGCAGTTCCTCGATGGAAATATATTCCTGTCCATGGATGGTTGCTTCCTCCAAGGCGACGGCTGCTGCCTCACCCAAACCACGCAGCGAGGTGAAGGGCAGGCGCACCTTGCCGTCTTCCACCACATACTTGCTGGCATGGCTCTTCCCCAATTCAATGGGCAGGAATTGGCAGCCACGCTGCAGCATCTCGTTTTCCAACTGCAAGCTGACCAACGCATCGTCATCCTTGGCGGTGCGCTCCTCCTTGGGGATGCGCTCATTGTCCCGCAGATGCTCCTTAGCCACACGAACGCCGCCCACTGCCGCTTCGTAGTCAATGTCGGCACCACGTACCGTAAAGTACACCGCATAGAAAATCGCCGGATGATACACCTTAAACCACATCAGTCGAATGGCTGCCATCAGGTAGGCCACCGCGTGGGCTTTGGGGAACATATACTTGATCTTGCGGC
>NZ_CALADU010000004.1 GCF_937890665.1 uncultured Subdoligranulum sp. | reverse complement strand
CAGCATCCGCATCATTTCAAACAGCTTATCGACTTCCTGCACGGTCAGGGAGGAGGTCGGTTCATCCAAAACAATGACCTGGGAATTGTAGGAGATCGCCTTTGCAATCTCGCACATCTGCCGCTGCGAAACAGACATATTGCGCATCGGCTGGGTCAGGTTGACGGTCATGCCCAGTTTACGGAACAATTCGGCCGCCTTGCGTTTCATTTGCCCTTCATCGACAACGCCCATCGAATTGACCGGGTAGCGCCCCAGGAACAGGTTATCAATAACGCTGCGTTCCAGGCACTGGTTCAATTCCTGATGGACCATTGCAATGCCGTTTTCCAGTGCGTCCTTCGGGCCGGAGAAGCTGATCTCCTTACCGTTGAGGTAGATCTTGCCCTCGTCCTTCTGGTATGTACCGAACAGGCACTTCATCATCGTGGATTTGCCGGCGCCGTTTTCGCCCATCAGGCCCATAACAGTGCCGCGCTTCACATCCAGGTTGATGTGATCAAGCACCCGGTTTCTGCCAAACGACTTGCACATGCCGCGAATGGACAAGACGATATCATCTTTCTTCTTCGCTTCTGCCATTCTCGTTACTCCCGTTTATGCGTTTTCATTTTTGGCGCGGCGTAAAGCCCACCAAAAACCGCTATTAGGGAGAATTCCTTCTCCTGAATGGAGAATTCCTTCTCCCTAATAGCAATTGTCATTTCTTTTTAGTGGATAGAAATTACAGGTCCCAGCAACTGGGGCTGAAAAATCACTGGCTCAGCAGGGCAGTGTAGGAAGCGGCGTTGTCGGTCTTGACCATGTTGATGGCAAAGGCGTCATACGCGCTGGGGTTGCTGAGGCGGTTGGTGATGTTGGCCTCGGTCTGGCCGATGTACTCAACCTTCAGGTTCAGCAGATCGTCATAGTTCTGCAGCAGCGGCTGATAGGTGGCGCTCAGGAAGTTGTCGGCCGCATTGTAGATGTCGAGCCAGACGCTCTTCTCAGGATGCGCGGTAGCATCGAGCTGGTTGGAAACAGGCGCGTAGGTCTTGGTGGAGTCGGTGAACTCGGTGTAGTTCTCAGCAGTGACAGCCACGTTCAGGGCGTAGTAGGAGCGGGAAGCTTCGTCGTAGTAGTAGACGTCGTCGCTCAGGACGTTGCCGGCTTCGTCAGCAGTGCCGATACCAGTGTCCATATCCACGCCGTCCAGAGCGTTGCGGATCAGACGCAGGGTCAGGTAAGCCTGAACGTCGGCGTGCTGGCTGATGGTGCCGCCGTAACCATTGGCGATAGCCGCAACAGCGTCCGCGTTGGCGTCATAGCCGAAGGTGGGAACACCGTTGGCCTGAGACCAGGCGTTGAACATCGACATGCCCATGCCGTCGTTGTTGGAAACAACGATGTCGATGGAGTCACCAAAGGAAGCAGCCCAGGTGCCGATGGCGTTGCCGGCAGTGGCAGCGTCCCAAGTAGCACCGGCGGAGTTCTTCATTTCCTGAGAAGCCAGCTCACGGACCGTGTAGGTGGTGCCGTTGACTTCGATGGTGCCATCCTGGACCAGCGTAGAGGTGCCGTCGGTGTTGGTGCCGACAGGATCGCTCACGATGCCGTTGTCACCCGTGACAGCGGTGCCCAGCGCGCTGCGGACGCCGCGGGTACGGGCGATGGAGTCGTTGTGGCCGATGTCGCCGACAGCCAGAACGTAGCCGATGATGCCGTCGCCGTTGCGGTCGATGGTATCAATGTTGGCCTTGATGTAATCCAGAACCATCTGGCCCTGCAGTTCGGCGCCCTGGTTGGCGTCGAAGCCGACGTAGTAGGTGTTGTCATTGAACTGCAGCGCGTTCATATCCAGCTCGCCGGTGGTGGAGTTGGAAGGCTGACGGTTGAACCAGACCAGCGGCTTATCCTTGTTGGCAACGGTGCCGCCCTCGGTAGCAGCAGAAGAGGCGGAGGAGGAAGCTTCTTCCGAAGTTTCGGTGCTCGTGCTTTCCGTAGTGCTGGTGCTTTCGCTGGTAGTGCCACCGCAGGCCGCCAGGCTCAGGGCCATCGCAGCAGCCATGCTCAATGCAAGTGCTTTTCTCATACGTTTTTCTCCTTTTGCTTGATTTCAGATTGGCGGGCCGTTCTGCCGGTCCCGCCTGACACTAATTATACTAAAAGAAAATCGGGGCAAATACAAGATGAAATTTCACTGAAAGAAGTGCAAAAAATTATCCAAACACAACAATATGCCAAAAACATGTGGGTGATATTTGTGCGCAATGCACAATTTCCGTATCAAAAAAATTATCATCATCTGTTTTTTCTTTTGCAAAAGGCGTAAAAAATCCAACCTGTACGGCGCGGCTTTTGGGCCATATCCGGGCAAAGAAACGGATATTTTGGCAGTATTGGCTGCTGTGTACAATGACTCCCGGCCATGGCAGGCAGCCAAGGAAGCGCAGAGAGGGGCGAGAAGGGCAGTCTACGTGAACCGTTTATGTGAATGAAGATAGCCGGGTGGGCTGGTTGTGTGGGCAAGCGCCTGGCCGGAATCACGGTTGGCCGTATTTCCGGCTTTGTGATGGTCCATGGGGCAACAGCAAAAGGTCGGGAGTGCTTGCAGACCATACCGGGCAACGATCGCCGGGTTTCAAGAGCTGGCTGTACCACGACCAACGGGCAGCCCAAAATCAAAAATCACAAAACCGGCCTGAACAACAGACCGATGCCAAAAGTGTTGGCTATTCCAACCGTTCCGTGGGGATACCTTTTTAGTTTTCGTTTGGCAATTGCAGTAGGTCACAGGTACACTGTCAGCCCGATCGTTCATCCACTGGCTGGGAAATTTTCGGCTTTTCCAGCGGGAGGGGGTGCGCTTTGCTTGATAGATAGCATTTCGCTAAATGTAAATTTAGCGAAATGCAGGGGAGTGAGATTTACACCGGCGGTGTCGAAAGCAGGCATTGTTGAAAGTCCAAAAGCGGGGTTGATAACCCATCTTGATAAATATGCGTTCGTATGCAGAAATTGTACAGCCTGTAATTTACTGTAGCCATTCTAAAAACAAAAACTATGTGAAATTGACGGTTTGCACGTCCTCGTGCTACAATAAAAAGCACAAAGAAAAGGCGTCCGGGGCTTTCCCGGACGCGCAAAACCGTTCGATCCATTCAGTTAGTTAAAGGAAGGCATCGCCTTGAGCACCTATATCAATACCACAACACCGGAACAGCACGCGCCTTACCTGGACATTCCAGACGACGTGATCGAGTACCTGCATTACCTGGATTTTGTGAAACTCCGTTCGCCGCGCACGGTGAACGGATACTATCTGGACCTGCGGGGCTTTTTTCGTTATATGATGGTCCAGTGGAACCGCGTGCCCGCCGATACAGAACCCGGCGAGATCGACCTGACCCATATCACAACAGCCGATATTGCCAACGTCACCAAACGGGACATCTTCGGGTATCTGGACTATGTGCGCAGCGCCCAGAACGGCCCCAAGGCCCGCGCCCGCAAACTGAGCGCGCTGAAAGGCTTCTTTCATTATATGGTCACGCAGGTCAACAAGCTGACCCAGAACCCCACCGACACCATCAGTCTGGGCGCACCCAAAAGCGCACTGCCCAAATACCTGACGGAAGAAGAAAGCCTGAGCTTGTTAAAAAATATACAAAGCGATTTCTATGAGCGGGATTTCTGTATCGTCACGCTGTTCCTGAACTGCGGCATGCGGCTTTCAGAACTGGTAGGCATTGATCTGAGCGACTTCCGGGACGATACCATCCGCATTTTGGGCAAAGGCGGCAAGGAGCGGCTCGTCTATTTGAACGACGCCTGCAAGCAGGCGCTTGCCCACTACTGCAAAGCCCGCGCTT
>NZ_CALADU010000003.1 GCF_937890665.1 uncultured Subdoligranulum sp. | reverse complement strand
AGCTGCCTGCCCCTGAAACAGATTTGGAAAACTGATTGATTTAAAGGAAGTGTCCCTATGGCATTTACCGCGCAAAATTGCTTTGCTCCTTTTGAACAGAAGGTCTGGCTGGCAACCCCCACCATGCACGGCGAGGAGCTGCAATACATGACCGAAGCGTATACCACCAACTGGATGTCTACGGTAGGCGCGAATATCAACGAGGTGGAGCGCATCGCCGCCGAAAAAGCGGGGGTGAAGTACGCCGTGGGCCTGTCCTGCTGCACCGCCGCCCTGCACCTGTGCGTGAAGCTGGCGGGGGAGCGGCTCTACGGCAAGCCCCCCATCAGCCACGGCGCATTGGAGGGACGGAAGGTGTTCTGTTCCGACATGACCTTTGACGCCACGCTGAACCCCGTGGTCTACGAGGGCGGCGAGCCGGTGTTCATCGACACCGAAGCCGACAGCTGGAACATGGATCCCGCGGCGCTGGAAAAGGCGTTTGCCCTGCATCCTGAGGTGAAGCTGGTGGTCATGGCGCACCTGTACGGCTTTCCCGCCAAGGTGGAGCAGATCAAAAAAATCTGCGAAGCCCACGGCGCGCTGCTCATCGAGGACGCCGCCGAGGCCATGGGCGCCACCGTCAACGGCAGACAGTGCGGCAGCTTCGGCGACTACGCCGCCATTTCCTACAACGGCAACAAGATCATCACCGGCTCGGCGGGCGGCTGCCTGCTGACCAACTCTCTTGAGGACGCCAACTGCGCCCGCAAATGGGCGACCCAAGCGCGGGAAAACGCCGCGTGGTATCAGCATGAGGAGGTAGGCTACAACTACCGCATGAGCAACGTTGTGGCGGGAGTCGTCCGGGGGCAGTATCCCCACATGGAGGAGCATATCGCCCAGAAAAAGGCGGTCTATGAGCGCTACCGTGAGGGACTGCGGGATCTGCCTGTGACGATGAATCCCATCGTGGCTGGCACGAAGCCGAACTACTGGCTCTCCGCCCTCATCATCGACAAGGAGGCCATGTGCCCCCAGGTGCGCTCCGACAGCGAGGCCCTGTACCGTCCGGAGGCGGGGAAGTCCTGCCCCACGGAGATCCTGGAAACGCTGGCGAGGTACAACGCCGAGGGCCGCCCCATCTGGAAGCCCATGCACATGCAGCCCATGTACCGGATGCACCAGTGCGTGGGCCGGGAGGGCAGCCTCCGCTGCCGCACCAACGCCTATATCGCCGGCGGCGTGCCTGACGTGGGCGCGGATATTTTCCAGCGGGGACTATGTCTGCCCAGCGACAACAAAATGACGCCGGAGCGGCAGGATACGGTCATCGAACTGATTCACGCCTGCTTTGAGTGAAAAAAAGGACATAGGAAGTTATTTTTGTGAAACAGGGAAAGCAGGGCGTCTACGCCCGTTACATCAAGCGAATATTGGACATTCTTCTCTCCGGCTGCGCCCTTGTGGTGCTGTCTCCGGTGCTGCTGATCGTGGCCGTTCTGGTGCGGACAAAGCTGGGCAGTCCCGTCATTTTCTGTCAGGAACGCCCGGGTAAGGACGAGAAGATCTTCAAAATGTATAAGTTCCGCTCCATGACGGACGCACGGGACGAAAACGGCGAACTGCTGCCCGACGAGGTGCGCCTGACGCATTTTGGAAAAGTGCTTCGCTCTACAAGCCTCGACGAGCTGCCGGAGTTGTGGAATATTTGGCGCGGTGACATGTCCGTTGTAGGCCCCCGGCCCCTGCTGGTGAAGTATCTGCCCCTATATAACGCGGAGCAGCGTCACCGTCACGATGTCCGTCCCGGACTCACCGGTCTGGCTCAAGTCAATGGCCGCAACGCCATCTCCTGGGAGGAGAAGTTCCGGCTGGATGCAGACTACGTCCGTCACATCACCTTTGCCGAGGACATGAAAATCATGCTGGCTACCGTGGGCAAGGTGTTGCGCCATGAGAACATCAGTAGCGGAAACAGCGCCACCATAGAGGAGTTCCGGGGCACCCCGAAGGAGGTTGGGAAATGAATCAAGTCATCATTATTGGCGCAGGCGGTCATGGCCGGGTAATCGCAGACATTGTGCTACATAGTAGGGATAAATTGCTGGGATTTTTGGATGATAACCGCACGGAGCCTGTATGGGGTTATCCTGTGTTGGGAAAGGTTCGGGATTGGCGGCTGTACGGTGAAAATGCCGTGTTTGTATTGGGAATCGGTAACAATGCAGTACGTGAGCAGTTATCAAAGAAAATCACCGGTCCGTGGTATACAGCGGTGCATCCTTCTGCTCAGATCGGTACAGATGTGACGATTGGTGATGGCACCGTAGTGATGGCGCATGCAAGTATCAATCCTGGTGTGCGAATCAGTGCCCACTGTATTATCAATACAGGCGCCGTAGTGGAACACGATAATATTCTTGAGGATTTTGTTCATGTTTCTCCTAATGCAACCCTATGCGGAACCGTGCAGATTGGACACGATACCCACGTAGGAGCAGGGGTGGTCATAAAAAATAATTGTGCGGTTTGCCCCGGTTGTACGCTGGGCGCGGGGACCGTTGTGATTCGCAATATAACAGAGCCGGGGATCTACGCAGGGGTCCCCGCAAGGAGAATCAAGTGAAAACGAACATCTGGATCTTAAACCACTACGCAAGTGCTATGTACTTTGACCGCGGCGGGCGGCACTACAATTTTGCCAAGTATCTCCGCCGCGCCGGTTACGCGCCCGTCATTTTCGGTGCCAACAGCAAGCACGGCAAGGCCGAGCGTTTCCTTGAGACCGACGCGCTCTGGGAGGAGCGCATCGCCGAGGAGATCGACACGCCTTTCGTTTTTGTCCGCACCCGCACCTATGACGGCAACGGCAAGCAGCGCGTACTGAATATGATCGACTTCTACCGCAATGTGAAGAAGGCCGCGAAGGAGTACGCCGCCCAGCACGGCAGGCCCGACGTGATCTTCGCCTCCTCCGTCCACCCGCTGACGCTGGTGGCGGGCATCCAGCTGGCGAAGCAGTTCGGCGTAAAGTGTGTCTGCGAGGTGCGGGATCTCTGGCCGGAGAGCATCGTGGTGTACTCCAGCCGTTTTACGAAGAATGACCCCTTGATCGGGCTCTTGTACCGGGGCGAAAAATGGATCTATCGAAAAGCCGATGCCCTGGTGTTCACCATGGAGGCCGCTTACGACTACATCGTCGAGCGCGGATGGGAGAAGGACATCCCCCGCTCCAAGGTGCACTACATCAACAACGGCGTCGATCTGGAGCAGTTTGACTACAACAAAGAGCATTTCTGCGTGGACGATCCGGATCTGGACGATCCGGACACCTTCAAGGTGGTCTATACCGGGTCTATTCGCCTGGTCAACAATCTGGGACTTCTGCTGGACGTTGCCGGGCATCTGAAAGAGCGCCGTGTCAAGTTCCTGATTTGGGGCAGCGGCGACGAGCGTGAAGCGCTGGAGCAGCGCGCCCGCAGCGAGGGGCTCTCCAATGTTGTCTTTAAGGGCAGGGTGGAGAAGAAATATGTCCCCGCCATCGTCAGCCGCGCGGACTTGAACGTGATGGATATGCAGGAGAAAAATGAGCTGTTCCGCTTTGGGATCAGCCCCAATAAACTGTTTGAGTATTTCGCGGCAGAGCGCCCAGTCCTGATGTATCAGCTGGATCGGTACAATCCAGTGATGGAATATCGTGCCGGATTCGTTGCGCAAAACAAGGATGAGCTGGTATCCTGCATTGAGACATTGGCAGGAGGGCAGCAGTGGGAGGCCGGCTGGACTCCCGCGTGCAGCCGCAAAGCCGCAGAGGCATTTTCTTATCAGACCCTGACGGCAGAGCTTATTAAGATCCTGGAGGAAGATCAATAATGGAGATCGGTGGCTATCGGGAACTGGATCTGCGGACGGGCCTTGAGTTTTATGCCTCGGCGCATCCGGCCCGCCTGAACGCGGGACGCTGCGGCATTTATCACGCGGCGCGATGCCTTGGCGTCCGTAAAGTGATCCTTCCTTATTATCAGTGCGAGACGGTGCGTGATTTCCTGCTGAAGAAGGGCATGGAAGTATCATTCTGTCACATCGGCGCGGATCTGCTTCCCATTCCGGAAGAGGTTCCGTCGGATGCCGCATTGGTCGTGGTCAACTACTTCGGACTTATCAAGCGTGAACAGTTATCGGCGCTTGTGCGCACATACCGGACTGTGATCGTTGATAATACGCAGGGCTTCTATCAGTCGAATATTCCCGGCGCGTACAGTGTCTATTCGCCCCGGAAGTTTTTCGGCGTGCCGGACGGTTGTTATGTGATCGGCGAGAGGGCCGAGACCGGACTGGAAGAGTATGGCCAGGACAGTTCCGCGTCAACGGCGGGCTTTCTGCTCGCACGCATCGAATCCGGCGGCAACGCGAATTATCCCTGTTATCGGGAAAGCGAAGCCCGGCTGGAGCGGTCCGACGTTCTGCGGATGTCGAAGCTGACGCGCGCACTGTTAGATAATATTGATTATGCTGAGATACGGGAAAAAAGGCAGAAGAACTATGACTACGCGGCAGAGGTATTCGCGTCGCTCAACCGCCTTCCCGAAGAGTTGCTCAAGAGGACGCCTGAGCAGGTGCCGATGGTATATCCGCTGCTCATTGAAAATGAAGAGCTGCGCCATCAGCTCAAGGCACATCAAATTTACGTCGGTCAGTGGTGGAAATATCTGCTGGACGATCCGCGGGCATCTGCGTGGGAAAAAGAACTTTCCCGGTATCTGCTGCCCATCCAGATCGACCAGAGATATGGCCGGGCCGAGATCGACTGCACCGCGCAAGTGATCCAAAGCGCGGTGGGATAGGGGAAAGAAATGAATTTTAGCTATAACGCCTACCGAGCTCTGCTCACGCTGCTGCGTCAGGGCGGCTCTGCAGGTAATTGGTGTAGGACTTATCCTGCGTCAGGGCGGCTATGCCTTTACCGGCTATCATGATTATCAAGCGCACCCCCGCTGTGTGATCCTGCGCCACGATATTGACAACAGCCTCCCGCAGGCGCTGCGGCTGGCGGAGATCGAAGCGAATGAGGGCGTGAAAAGCACCTGGTTCGCGCTGCTCCGCACGGATTTCTATAATCCCGCCTCCGCTTCGGCGCAGAAAATGCTGCGCCGCATCCGGGAATTGGGCCATGAGATCGGACTGCACTTTGACGAGATGGCGTACTCCCGCGAGGGCGGCATAGAACCCTGTGCCAATTCCTCCACAGAGGAACGGGTCGTCCATGAAGCGAACATCCTCGCGGACGTTTGCGGTTGTCCGGTCACGACGGTCTCCATGCACCGCCCCTCCAAGGCGACCTTGGAAGCGGATTTGGAGATCCCCGGCATGGTCAACTCCTATGGCAAGACCTTTTTCCATGACTTCAAGTACCTCTCCGACAGCCGCCGCCGGTGGCGGGAGCCGGTGGAGGACATCATTCGCGGCGGGGAGTACGCCCGCCTGCATATCCTGACCCACGCTTTCTGGCGTCGGCGCGTTTATCCGTTCCGCCAATAACGAGCGGTATGAGCAGATGATGGAGAACATCACCGATCTGCCGTCGATCATAGCAAGGGAGTCCCTTTGACATGAATATATCCATTCATCAACCCCATTATTTTCCGTGGGTAGGCTATTTTGATAAAATGGCAAAAGCGGACGCTTTTGTCCTGCTGGATCAGGTGCAGTTTGAAAAAAGCTCGCAGATGATCCGCAACCGGGTGATCGCCCCCAATGGTGAGATCAAGTTTCTGACCATCTCCGGCGAGACAAAGGATTTTCTCAATCGGGAGTACCGTGAGCTTGCCACCAAGGACATTCCCCAATGGACCGCGCGGCAGATGAACGCAATGAAAAGCTATTACCGGAAAGCCCCCGGCGCAGAGGAGATGATTCCCCTTTTGGAAGAATTTTTCCGGCGGGAGTACGCAACGATCTGCCAATGGACCTGTGGAAGCATCGAACTGGTGCGGCAGCTGTTGGGCGTCAAAACGCCGCTGATCTACCAGTCGGATATTTCCTATGACCGCAGCTGCAAGCGGTCCGATCTGGTCTATGCCATCTGCAACGCGCTTGGCGCGGAAACTTATTTCTCCGGCCGCGGCGCGTCTGTGGATTATTTGGACCGTGAAAAATTTGCGGAGAATGGAGTGAAGATCGTTTTTCAGGACTTTACCCATCCTGTTTATCCTCAATGCAATTCCAAGGAGTTTGTCACCGGTATTTCCGTTTTGGATATGCTCTTCAACTGCGGTATTGAGGAGGCACGCCGCATCTTCTGGGACAATGTTCACTCTACCCACGAATTTGACGAAATCGAGGCATAAGCTATGCAATTCATCGACTTAAAAGCCCAATACGCCGCCCTCAAGGGCGAGATCGATGCGAACATTCAAGATGTT
>NZ_CALADU010000002.1 GCF_937890665.1 uncultured Subdoligranulum sp. | reverse complement strand
GGGTGTGGCTGGGCATGGTGTTCCAGTTGCTGCCCGGTTCCAGACAGGTCATGCCCATCGAGAGCTGGCAGGTCTTGAGAACGCTGGGATGGATGAACTGGTTGATGGTGCGCTTGTTGCAGCTTTCCAAGCTGCCCAGAGGACGCTTGGCAGCCTCCTCGATGGTGATGAGCTTGGTTTCGTACCGGCAGTGGGCCGGGGCGGACACCATGTAGAACTTGGCGGGATGGGCGGCATCATCGCTCTTGAAGGTGACTTCCTTAGTGCCCTGGGTGATGTACAGGCAGTCCTTGTAGTTCATGTGGTATTCCACACCGTCCGCCGTGACGGTGCCGGCGCCCTCGCCAATGTTGAAGAGGCCCACTTCCCGGCGCTCCAGGAAGTAGTGGGTGCCGAAGTTGGCCCAAACGTCGATGCCCTTGTCGATGGACACTTCCTCGTGGACCGGCATGCAGCCCAAGGTGACCATGCGGTCCACATGGCTGTACACCGCTACCACCTCGTCGGCCTTGTACAGCCCGGTGATGAGAAACTCGTCCCGGGTCTCCTGCGTGGTGTAGCGCTTGAAGTCGCGCTGGTTGCAAGAATAACGGATCTCCATAAACGGTATCCTCCTTTTGTATAGGTGGGTGCGGGCCAAAGCCCGCGCAGTCCAAAACATGGCCTGTCCGGCCCTGCCTTTCTGTCTACCAGTATAGCGAGCCACAGGCAAAAGCGGAATGCCTTTTCCGAATCAATTCATGCACAAAACGGATCTTTCGGGGGCAGCCGTCGTCACAAAAAAACGCCCCTTGGTAAAAACGCACAAAAGCACAGTTCCAAAATCGGCAATATTGCCGGGGAACTTTTTGCGCTGACAGGCGTTTTTTCTTGCGGGGCGCAACGGCCGTGCCGTCCGCCGGCCCCCAGCGCCGCGCGCCGGTCAGGGTTCCAATTCTGTACGATCCGGCAGATCCGCACAAAAATGGACCTGCTCTTTCATGAACTGGGACGGAGAGCATCCGTGATATTTTTTGAAGATACGGGAGAAGTAGAGGGCGTTGTCAAAGCCGCACATTTCGGCCACTTCGGCGATGGTATAGCCGTCCGCCCAAAGGGTGAGCATCCGCTCGGCGGTTTTCATCCGCAGATGGGTCAGGTACTCCAGCGGGGTCTGGCCCACCTCTTTTTGGAACCGCTTGCGCAGGTAGTCGTAGTGGAAGGGCTGGGTGCGCAGAAAATCCTCCACCCGGTAGTCGGGGCGGTCAAAGTTCTGCTGGATGTTTTCCCGGATACGGGCCACCGGTTCGGAGTATTCCACCCGGCTGCAAAACACCACCAGATAGCTGACGATCAGTTCCCCCAGCGCAGCCAGCACCAGTTCGTGCTTTTGCCGCTCTGACATATGGTAGATCCGCACCTGCGCAAAGGCGTTGGCCAGACTGTCGTTTTCGTCCTGTACGCAGAACGCCTCCTGATAGGGAAAAGCGGGGGATTCCAAGATGATATGGATGTTGGAAAAGCCGTCGGTGCTGGAATTGCCATGGACCACCCCCGGGGGAATGGCCACCGTCTGCCCCGCCTGATAGGTGATGGGGGGCTGGTTTTCAAACCGGAAGGTCCCCTCCCCCGCGGTGCAGTAGACCACCTCCCAGTGGTCATGTTTGTGCATCCGCACGTTGTAAATCTTGGGGTGTTCCCCCACATACAAAATTCGGTTCATAACCCATGCCTCGCTGCCTGTGTGCAGGTTGTTCGTGCCTCTATCATACCACGAACCGGGGCAAAACGACAACCGTTTCCCAGCAAGGGATGGGGTCTTTTTCGGGCTTTACAGGACCTTGCGCACCTCGGCTTCCGGCACCACGCTGTTGATGCCGCCATGGGTCTGGGTGGACAGGCTGGCCGCACAGCAGGCAAATCGGGTGACGGCGGCCATCTCGTCGACGGTCAGCGTTTCCGGCGCTTTGCCCAGCCGCAAAAATTGGCTCATGGCGCTGCCGCCGAAGATGTCCCCGGCGCCGGTGGTGTCGATGACATGCAGCCCCGTGGGGGACGGCACCTCGCCGCAGCCATTCTGGTTGGCAAAATGGCTACCCTTGGGGCCGAGCGTTGCATAGACAAGGCGCACGCCGTATTCCTTCAGCAGTTTCTGGGCGCCGGCCTCGGGGGTCAGGCCCCACAAAAAGTCGATCTCCTCGTCGCTGATCTTGACGATGTCCGCCTGATGCAGCCCCCACTCGATCTGGGCCTTGGCCGCGGCTTCGTCGGGCCAGAGGGGTTTGCGCAGGTTGGGGTCAAAGCTGATGAGCTTGCCCTGCTTTTTGGCATAGGCCACCGCCGCCTGGGTGGCTTCCCGGGCGGGTTCCCCGGTCAGGCTCAAAGTTCCGAAGTGGAACACCTTGCAGTCGTCCAGCAGGGTGTAGTTGATTTCCTCGGTGCGCAGGCAGGTGTCGGCGCCGGGTTTGCGGGCAAAGCTGAAGGACCGGTTGCCGGTGGCATCCAGCGTGACAAAAGCCAGCGTGGTAAACACCGCCGGGTCGGTCACGATGCCCTCGGTGCCGATGCCCAGCCCTTGCAGGGTGCCCACCAGCAGATGGCCGAAGGCGTCGTCCCCCACCTTGCCGATGAGGGCTGTGGAGCAGCCATAGCTTTGCAGCGCCGCCAAAAAGTTGCCCGGTGCGCCGCCCGGCTGGGCTTTCAGGGTGGGGTAGCCCGCCTCGTCGGCGGAAACGGGAGCAAAATCAATGAGCAGTTCGCCCAATGCCACAACATCTTTCATAGCGCGTTCTCCTTATCGTATCAGTCTTGGGGCGGGACCTGTTCCGGGAAGGCCCGGGCAATGCTTTCCTCGATGGCGAAAGCCTTGTCCAGCCGGTCATAGAGCAGGAAGAGCGCCGCGAACAGAATAAACCAGACCCCCACAAAGGGCAGCAGCAAGAGGGTCCAGGGGGCAAACAGGAACATCAAGGCCCACCAGACCAACTGGAGCAGCGCCGCCCCCACCGTGGCCCAGAAATACCGGACGGTAAAAAGCAGTGCGTTGCGCAGCCGGACCATCGGCCGCTGTTCAAAGAGGACAAGCTGGGGCCAATAGAGGGTGGACAACACCAAAAAGACCAGCCAGCTAAACAGATAGACCAGAATGGTGACCGCCCCGGGGCGCAGGGTGCTCCAGAAAAAGAGCATCATCCCCGCGAAGGCCGCAGCCCCCAGAAACAACCCGGTCAGGGCGCCGGGCAGCAAGGCGGCCCGGGCGTTCTGGGCCAGACTGCGCTTATAGTTTTGCCCCCAACTGCCGGGGGCGTCCCGCAGCGCCCGCAGGACCGTGTCGTACAAACAGGCCAGGAAGGGACCCGCGATGGCGCCGCCCACCAGACCCGCGGGCAGCAGCACCAGCACGCTGCTGCTGAGGATGGCGTAGGCCACCCCCACCGTCAGGGGCAGGCAGCCCAGTATGGTCATCAGGCCGGTGAGGAAGAACCGCTTCCAGTTCCGGCCCAGCACATCCTGATACCGGTCGATGCCCACCAGCCGTCCCCGCTCGTCGCGGCGGGGTTCCCCCATGGAATAGGGACGAAAGAGATTCATGGTCAAGTCCTCTCCTTTTTTATACCGTGGCCGGCTGCGAATCCCGGGTGGTGCCCCCGGGCTGATACCGCACCGGCAGACAGACCAGCGGCGGCAGACCGGTGAAATCCTTGGACAGCACCATGCTGACCGCCGTTTCGGCCAGATCCGGCACGGGCTGCACGATGGTGGAGCAGATATAATCCTTATCGCCGAACATCCGCACCCCGTCAAAGCCGATAACCTGCACATCCTCGGGCACCCGCAGCCCCAAGGCCTGCACCATCTTGACGGCCTGCCAGGCCATCAGGTCGGTGCCGCAGAACAGCCCGTCCAGCGGGGTGTCGGTTTCCAGCAGGTTGTGGCGCAAAAATACCTCAAAGGCGGACAGCGGCGCGCCGTCCGACAGGTTGCACATCTCAAAGGCCAGTCCGGCCTCCATGCAGCCGCTGACAAAGCCATCCTTGCGCTTGCTGGGCTCGTTGGTCAGGGAGGAACCGGTGCGCAGGCAGGCCACATGCTTGCAGCCCAGTTCGGCCAGCTTTTTGGCCGCCAACTGGCCGCCGCCAAAGTTGTCCGACGCCACGCAGGGCACCGAAACACTGAAAAACCGGTCGATGGTCACAAAGGGGATGCCCGCCGGGATTTCCAGCGTGGGGTTGTAGGTCAGGGCAATGATGCCGTCCACCCGGTTGTGTACCACCATGCTGACAAACTCCTGCTCCCGGTCCCGGTCATACTCGGTAAAGCAGAGCATCATTTTATAGCCCCTCTTTTCCAGCGCCATGTTGACGTAGTGGGTCAGCAGCGCAAAAAAGGGGGTGATGGTGTTGGGGATGATCAGCGCAATGGTGTTGGTGCGGTTGCTTTTCAGCGCCTTGGCGCTGGGGTTCACCTGATAGTTCAGCTTTTTGACCGCAGCCTCCACCTTTAAACGGTAGCTTTCGCCCACCGGCAGCCCGTTGATGACCTTGGACACCGTGCCCAACGCCACACCGGCCTCCCGGGCTACATCGCTCATCGTGGCGGTTTGTCGTTCGCCTTTCATGAACAGTTCACCTCGCAGCTTGCAGTTTCTGGTTCTTATTATACACCGCTTCACGGGGATTGTAAAGCCAGTTCATGAAATAATCGCGCATTTTCACGGCTTTTCACCGGGTCATTTTTCACAAGAACCGTTGCCCCAGATTGTACAAAACGCCAAAACCGCCCTGCTGCGCTTGTTTTTCGGCCTAAACCCATTGACTTTTGGGGAGCAGGGTGGTATTTTTGTTTCACAAGATACATGAAACGATTCACAGCAACCGGTTTTGCAAGAAGGAGGAATCCATCATGAAGAACCCTCGTGCCACAGCGGACGGCACCCTTGTGGCCAAGCCTGCGGCGGCCCCTGCCCCCAAGCGGAAAGCCCGCAAAGCAGCCAAGGCAGTCCCCGCCCACCGCAAACCGCTGAAACAGCGCATTGCGGAAAACTGGCAGCTTTACCTGCTGCTGCTCGTCCCCGTCCTCATCACCATTGTGTATAAGTACGGGCCTATGTACGGCATCCAGATCGCCTTCCGGGACTTCAAGGCCAGCCGGGGCATCACCGGCAGTGAATGGGTGGGCTTGAAATGGTTCGAGGAGTTCTTCTCCTCCCCCAACTGCGGGCGGATGATCAAGAACACCATCCTGCTGAGCCTGTACAGCCTGCTGTGGAGCTTCCCGGTGCCCATCATTCTGGCGCTGGCGCTGAACCAACTGCGGTTCCACCGGCTCAAGCGGGTGGTGCAGACGGTGCTTTACGCCCCGCACTTCATCTCCACCATGATCATCTGCGGTATGCTGCGCATCTTCCTCAGCCCCTCCGGCGGTCTGATCAACCTGATCTTCGGCACCAGCATCGACTTCCTCAACCAGAGCACCCTGTTTCGCACCATCTATGTGGCCAGCGGCATCTGGCAGGAGGCCGGCTGGGGTACCATCATCTATCTGGCGACGCTGTCCAGCGTGGACACCGCCCTCTACGAAGCCGCCAAGGTGGACGGCGCTTCGGTATTCCAGCGCATCCTCCACATCGATCTTCCTGCGCTGGTGCCCATGGCGGTGCTGCAGCTTATCCTCAGCGCCTCCAACCTGATGAACATCGGCTTTGAAAAGGTCTTTTTGCTGCAAACCGACCTGAACAAAGCCACCAGCGACATCATCGCCGTCTATGTGTACGAACAAGGTATCCAACATGCCGAGTACAGTTACTCCACGGCCATCGGCCTATTCAACACCGCCGTCAACATCATCCTATTGATCATCGTCAGCCGCATCGCCAAAAAGGCCAGCGACGTACAGTTTGTGTAAAGGAGGCCTTCCCATGTCTGCCAATTCCAAAACGCTGGGCAAGCGCCCGGGCGGCCTGTCGGACCGCGCCAGCGATGTGGTGCTGGTGGTGCTGTCCATCGCCATCCTGCTGGTGGTCGCCTACCCGCTGTACTACATTCTGGTGGCGTCGGTGTCCGACCCTTACGACGTCTACGCCGGCAAAACCTTCTGGCTGCCCAGCCAGTTCACCCTGAAAGGCTACGCCGCCGTCTTTTCGGACGACAGCATCCTGATGGGCTACTGGAACAGCATCAAATACACGGTGGTGGGCACCCTCTTCTCGGTGATCATGATCTACATCACCGCCTATCCCCTGTCCAACCCCGACCTGCCGGGCCGCAAGTTCTTCAACATCTTTTTCGTCATCACGATGTATTTCGGCGGCGGTCTGATCCCCACCTACCTGATCGTCCGTGACACCGGCCTGATCAACACCATCTGGGCAATGTTTCTGCCCGGCGGCGTGGCGGTGTCCAACATGATCATCGCCCGCAA
>NZ_CALADU010000001.1 GCF_937890665.1 uncultured Subdoligranulum sp. | reverse complement strand
CTTCTGGCCTCTTTGGGGCTATTTTAGGTGAACCCTAATAACAGCGTACTAATAGCCGGGGTGGCAGCTATACTTCCGGGAATTCGATTGCAAATCCATGGTGTTTGGATTTTGAGGGAGACCGAAAATGTTTTTTATACATTTCTTGCGGCGTTCCTATGCTTGTATAGTTTACAGGTACGCGATTCACTTACCCGAACGAAACGGATTTGGTTGCTTTTGGCCCTTCCCATTTTGTTAGTGGGGTACGGTTTGCCGGCGGATTATGGAACCGGCTTAGTAGGGCTTGCATTGATTGTAGGACTATCGATTCTTTCTACAAACCGGCAACAGGCGATATTTTTGGCCATGTGGAGCCTTTTGTACTACGGCGTGATCCTGAGGAATCCATACAGCATGCTGGCTTGCGCAGTATCTTGTGGATTTGTTCTTCTGTATGATCCTAAGATACCCAGTCGTTTTCGTGCCAAAAGGTTTTTTTATTGGTATTATCCGATCCATTTGTTCCTTTTGGGCGGAATCAATGTTGGCTTGCGATTCTTGGGCTAAAAGCGCAAGTTCTGTATTTTGTCAAAAGGTGGTAAGGCGTCTTGATACCTTTTCGTGCGAGTATGGAGCCCTTGACGAAATACAGTGTCAGACGCTATACTTACAATAAAACTAGGAAAGGATCCGATTTTTATGTTGGAAGTGGGTACGAAAGCGCCGGACTTTACCTTACATGACCAAGAAGGAAAGGATGTCCGGTTATCTGATTTTTTGGGAAAACGTGTGGTTTTGTATTTCTATCCGAGGGACAACACTCCGGGCTGCACTCGGCAGGCTTGTGCCTTTGCGCAAAATTTTGAAGGATTCCGTCGCCAAGATGTTGTTGTTATCGGAATTAGCAAAGACTCGGTGGCATCCCATTTGAAATTTGCACAGAAATATGATCTGCCATTTATTTTGCTTTCGGATCCAGAGCTGCAGGCGATTCAGGCCTATGGCGTTTGGCAGGAAAAGAAATTGTACGGTAAGGTTAGCATGGGAGTTGTTCGCTCTACCTATCTGATCGATGCGCAAGGCAATATTGAGAGAGTCATACCCAAAGTGAAACCGGATACCAACGCAGCCGAAATTTTGGACTATTTGGCAGGGAAGAGCGACAAATGAAGCGGATTGCGGTAATGATGGCAGGGGTATTGTTGCTTGTGGGCTGTGCAACGCGGCCTACTACGGAAGATACATACCATCAAATTTCCCAAGAAGAAGCTAAGCAGATGATGGATGAGCAAGACGTCATCATTTTGGACGTACGGGAACCTTCAGAATATGAGGAAGGGCATATCCCTGAGGCGGTTTTGCTGCCGGTAGGTACGATTGACGAAGAAAGCGCCGCAGCCGTGATTCCCGGGCAAGAGGATACGGTTTTGGTATATTGTCGCAGCGGGAACCGAAGCAAAACGGCTGCCGCTAAGCTGGCAGAATTGGGGTATACCGAGGTGTATGAATTTGGCGGCATCACCACATGGCCCTATGAAGTGGAGAAAACAGAATGAAGATCATCATCTCTCCGGCTAAAAAAATGAATACAGACCCAGATAGTTTGCCTTGGCAGGAATTGCCGCAATTTTTGGAAAAGACCGAGCAACTGTATTTGGTTATGCGGTCCATGCCTTGTGAGGCGCTTCAAAAAGTTTGGAAATGCAACGATGCATTGGCTAAGCTAAACGTAGAGCGACTGCAAACGATGAATCTGCGGAAAAATCTGACGCCCGCCATCCTCAGTTATGAGGGAATTCAATACCGATATATGGCTCCATCCGTCTTCAGCGAGGAGCAACTGTCCTATGTGCAGACCCATTTGCGGATTTTGTCGGGTTTTTACGGTTTACTGCGCCCATTTGACGGTGTGACGCCCTATCGGTTGGAAATGCAAGCAAAGCTGGTTGCGGCGGGGGCCAAAGATGTTTATAGCTTTTGGGGAGATACACTGGCCACAGCTTTGTGTCAAGAAACCGATTGTATTGTAAATTTGGCTTCTAAAGAATATAGTGTTTGCATAACGCGCTATCTTCCGGAAACGGTTCGGTTTATCACCTGCGTGTTCGGGGAAGAAAAAAACGGAAAAATCGTAGAAAAGGCCACTATGTGCAAGATGGCGCGGGGAGAAATGGTTCGTTTTATGGCAGAGAAGGGCGTAGAGAAGCCGGAAGAAATTCAGCAGTTTGATCGATTGCACTTTCAATTTTGTCCGGAGCGTTCCGATGCAACCACCTATGTTTTTGTGCGTCATGCAGATTAAGTGCAAAGAATATAAAAAATGCTTTCCCGCTAAACGGGAAAGCATTTTTTTATGGAGTGGCAGTCGCTGTAAATGCCTCTTTTAGATGATCTAGAAAGACTTCGGCAGCGGGGGAAAAGACTTGATATTTTTTCCAGACAATATTCAGCCCTGATTCCAGTCGTGGAAAAAGAGGACGAAAACAAAGATCGCTTGTGGCGGAAGTGTTGGCCAGATGGTCCAATGTAACGGCATAACCTACGCCGGCTTCCACCATGATAGCGGCGTTATAGATCAAATTGTAGGTGGAAACAATATTCAATTTCTCAAATTCCGCACCAAACCAAGAGGCAAAGGCATTTCCATGCCGTTGGGTCAGAACTGCCTGACGGGAACAGAGTAACGGTAATGAACGCAAATCCTCTTTGCAGAGTTGTTCTTTGGCAGCCAAGGGGCTGTCTTTGCGCATAATCACGCCCCACACATCCTTTGCGGGCAAATCCAGAGAATCGTATTTGGTGATATCGGCAGGTTGGATTAAGATACCGAAGTCCAAAAGCCCATTGTCAAGCCGATCGGTAATATCCTGTGCATTGCCGCTGTGCATGTGGTAATGAATACCGGGATACTCCCCACCTGCATGCGCCGAATGATCTCTGCAATTTGACGAACGGCTTGCGTTTCTCCACTACCGATGTAGACATCTCCGCTTACCGTTGTTTCTAAAGAGCGAAACTCGGATTCTGTTTTGTCTACCATGCTGAGAATCTCTTCGGCCCGTTTGCGTAAAAGCATGCCTTCGGGGGTAAGGGTTACCCGATGGCTTTTGCGTATCAACAAACGTTGCCCCAGCTCTTCTTCCAAATCATGAATTTGTCTGGAGAGGGTAGGCTGTGTCAGATGTAAAAAGTTGGCAGCGGCGGTAATGCTTTCTTCGCGCGCAACCGCCAAAAAGTACCGCAATACCCGGATTTCCATCGTTTCCCCTCCTTTGTATAGGTATAGTATATTCGATTGTGATATGCTTTACAAGCATATCATTTCCCCCAAATTAAGTATTTGCTCTTTTGCGAATTTGGGCCTACAATAGAAGCCGTAAGGAGGGGAGTGTGATGATGGAACTCGACGAGGCACAGGCCTTCCGCATACGTAGAAATTTACAAGATGCAGGATGTGATTCTGCTACAGTAGCGCAATTCTTACGTTTGGAACAAACGCATTGCAGGCGAGAACAATATCGTCTGCTTTCCTGTCAGAAAGCGGCGCTCTTGCAAAATTTGCATGGGATTCAATATAAGATCGATTGTCTGGATCATTTGGTATACATCATGCGGCAGCAAGATGAGCAGCAACAGCAGCGCGCATCAAACAAACAGCATACTTTGGGATAGAGGTAAAGCATTTTTCTGCAAAGGGATGCAATGGTAAAAATGCTTTGTAAAGAGGAGACAATTATGACGATTTTGGAAAATCAAACGTATGATGTAGAGCGTGCCTTGTATGGCAGCAAAGATCTGATGGTGAGAAACTGCCGGTTTGATGGTCCGGCTGACGGGGAAAGTGCACTCAAGGAAAGCCAAGATATTTCGGTAGAGGAATGCTTTTTCAACCTACGCTATCCCTTTTGGCATGATACGAATTTGACCATCTATGGGTGTGAATTGACACCGCTGTGCCGGGCGGCTCTATGGTATTCTCACCACGTGGAAATCACCGACTCTAAACTGCATGGTATTAAAGCTGTGCGGGAATGTAGGGTGGTTTCGATTGCACATTGCGATATCGATTCGCCAGAATTCGGTTGGTCGGCAAATGAAATTCAGATGCAGGACTGTACGGCCAAGAGTGAATACTTTTTGCTGCGGGCGCAGAACATCGATTTTGCAAGGGTGGAATTTCAAGGAAAATATTCCTTCCAGTATATTGAAAATGCTACCTTTACCGATTGCCGGTTTGACACGAAGGATGCCTTTTGGCATGCAAAAAATGTTGTGGTACGCGACAGCGTAATCAAAGGGGAGTATCTGGCGTGGTATTCTGACGGCCTTACGTTGGAACACTGCAAGATTGTGGGAACACAGCCATTCTGCTATTGTAAAAATCTGCGGCTTGTGGATTGCGAAATGATCAACACCGACCTGTGTTTTGAAAAATCTGAGGTAGAGGCAACACTCACAACACCGGTCCTTAGCATTAAAAATCCGAAGGCTGGACATATTTATCTGCCGTCAGTAGGGCAAATCATTCGTGACGATCCCGATTCGCTCGGGGAAATTTTAGTAGGGCAAGAAATCGAAAAAGAAAAGGAGACTACCAAACATGCCTAAAAATATTTTGATTGTGACAGCAAGTTTGCGTCCGAACAGCAATTCGGATGCATTGGCGGAAGCCTTTGCACGTGGCGCCCAGACGGCAGGGCATAGTGTGGAGTCGATAAGCTTAAAGACTAAACACATCGCTTTTTGCCAAGGATGTTTGGCCTGCCAACATACCCAAAAATGTGTGATTCAGGACGATGCGATTTCGATTGCGGAAAAGGTAAAGGCGGCCGATGTGCTGGTTTTTGCAACCCCGGTCTACTATTACGGGCTTTCCGGCCAACTGAAAACACTGCTGGATCGGTGTAATCCGCTCTTTACGGCTGACTATCGATTCCGGAATGTCTATTTGTTGGCCACAGCGGCAGAAAACGAGGAAAATACTGTGGAAGGCAGTGTAAAAGGGATGCAAGGTTGGGTCGACTGTTTTGAAAAGGCAACTTTGGTTGGTACAATCTTTGCCGGAGGCGTGACAGATGCAGGCGAAATCAAAGATCATGCGGCATTGGCACAGGCCTTCGAAGCGGGGAAAGCGATTCGGTAAAGCCATAGCGTTGGCGGTGCTATTGACCTTCTTGATGGCGTGTTCGAGTCCAACGGGTACGGCAGTGGACTCGATTCTGTCGAAGGAACTTCCAACGCAACAGACTGTCGAAACGGCAGAACGAGCTTTACAGCAAGAGGAAAACGGTATGCAGAAGATTGAAGTTCAAATAAGCAATGTCACCTTTACAGCTACCCTGTATGATACCAAAACCGCACAGGCTTTTGTGGAACTTTTGCCAGTGCAGCTTACGATGTATGAACTCAATGGCAACGAAAAATACGCTGATTTGGCGCAGCGTTTGCCGACAGCGGAATCACGGCCAAATGCGATCCATGCTGGAGATCTGATGCTCTTTGGCTCGGATTGTTTGGTCCTGTTCTATGAGAGCTTTTCGACGTCTTACCGGTATACACCAGTGGGGTATCTGGACGCGCCAGAGGATTTGGCCCAGACGCTGGGCGAGAAAAACGTTACGGTCACCTTTCGGTTGGCTGATCAGAAATCGAACTGAACCGTGAATCAGCTCTAGAGAAAATACGTAGAAAAAACACGGCATTGTTTCTTGGAAAGAATTTTCCAAGGGACGATGCCGTGCGTTTTTCTATAATGGAAAGAATGGTGGGGAAGGAATTACGAAAATTGTAGCTGGAAGGTAGCACCGCCGCCCGGCGTGTCCGAAACCGTCAAAGCGGCTTTGTGCAGGCGTGCCAACTCTCGGGCTACGGAAAGCCCAAGACCGAAGTTGCGCTTATCGGTACGGCTGGCATCGGCACGATAAAATCGATCAAAAATGTGCGACTTGTCTGTATCGGGAATGCCCGGACCGTGATCTACCACCGAGAAGGAAACTGAACCTTTTGCGCCACAGGAAAGTACCAATTCAATGGGCGTATTTTCCGGTGTGTGTTCCAGTGCATTATGCAAAAGGATAGAAAGAAGTTGCTCCAGCCGTTCCAAATCCGCCTGGATCATAGGAACGGGCCCCTCGGGCAAAGTTAGGGTAAGGGAATGTTGCTGCTGCTTGGCCAACGGATAGAATCGGTCGTACATCTCGATACACACATTGTCTGGCGCGACAGACTGAAGATGAGCGGGGACCGTATCCAAATCACCATTGGCTAAAAGGAGCAGGTCGTCGGTCAGATGTGCCATACGGTTGGCTTCGCTCAAAGCAGTGTGTAAGAAGTTCTCCTGCCGTTCCGGGGCGAGGCGTTCTTCCATGGCTTGCAAACTGGCCTTGATAACCGCCAAGGGACTGCGGAGTTCGTGACTGGCAGCGGCAATAAATTCTTTCTGCTGCCGTAAGGCCTGTCCGGTAGGAGCGAGGGCTTTTCCTGAAAGCCAGTAGGAGATACCGGCCAATAGCAGGCAGCCGGCTATAAACAGTCCGATATATTGTAAGGCGGACCAAAACATATGCCGAGTTAAATAACTTTGCTCCTGTAAAAAGACGAACAGCAGATAGGAACCGTGTTTGTCCCGGGGCAATAAAGCGGCAGAGACAGCGTAATTGTCTCCCATCGTTCCGCTCATAGAAAAATGGGCTTCTTGCTGAATCACCGCGCCAGCACTGTCTCTTTGCGAATGATCCAAAAATAAGTGGGCGCCTTCGAAGGCAAGAGCTTCCAATTCGTCCCGGGGCGTTTGACTGGAAAGTGAGCCGGCATAATGCAGTTCGGAACCGTTATCCTGTAAGAACAAGAGACAACCTGTTCCGTATTCCTGCTCGGCAAGCCAACGATCTGTGATAGACTCCGCATCGGAAAGACGATCGCAGAGCGATGCAAAATTGTTGGCAAAAAGAGTTTGAGAGCTGGTTTTATACTGCTCTTCCGAAAGATGCCAGGTGACGATAAGTGCACAGGCTAAGACCAAGGCGGTCAATCCGGTCATCAAGAGCGTCAGGCGGCAGTGTAATTTTTGAATCATGGCTGGACCTCAAATTTGTACCCACTGCCGCGCACCGTTATAACTTTGGCGGAACTACCCACAGACTGTAAACGGCGGCGCACAAAATGAATGTAACAATCCAAATTGGCGTCTTCTACCTCCGCTAATGGCCCCCAAACTTGTGCCAAAAGCAGTGGTCGGGTTTGCAACCTGCCGGGAGTCCGTAATAGTGCCTCCAAAAGATCACATTCCCGCTTAGTTAAGTGGACGGAACCTTTGGGGCCTGTGAGGGTTAGCTCTGTGGGAGAAAGCGTTACATCGCCGCTGTGCAGGGAAGTTGCGGCTGTGGTACCGGGGCGACGACTTAAGGCGCGCAATCTGGCCAAAAGTTCCCGTGTGTCAAACGGCTTTGCCAGATAATCGTCTGCGCCGGCGTCTAACCCGTCCACACGTTCACCAATACCAGAAAGCGCGGTTAACATGAGAACTGGGGTAGTGATACCGCTAGAACGGGCAGCGCGCAGAAGACTAAGGCCATCCAGCCCCGGTAACATACGGTCCAGAATGCAAACATCATAGGCACCGCTGGTCAGCAAACTCAACCCATCGGTACCGTTATGACAAAAATCTGTACGGTAACCGGCAGATTCCAGTGCAGGACGTAAGGCTTCACAAAGAGCAGTGTTCAATACAAACCATTAAAATTCTCATTCTATACTCCTGATACTCCATTTCCTATTTTCTATTATACACCTTTTGTCTTGAAGAAACCTTGAAAAATCTCCTTTGTTTTTTAAGGACAATTCAAGACAGGAAGATTATACTGAAAAGCAAGAACTGAAGGAGGTAGACGTAACGAAACGATCCAGAAACATCGCTTTGGCTATGGCGATGGTCGTAAGTTTGACGGCCTGTGGTGGGAATGAAGCCGCGCCAGCCAGCGGGGAAACCTCTGCTGCGACAGCTGCAGAAACGCAGATGGGGCGCTGGGTAGAGAATGAGGTGGACTTGGGCGGTCGAGAAATTGCCGGATTCCCCGCTTTGTTGGATGACGGCTCGTTGGTCATGTATGTCTATGAGCAGGATCCCACAACGTTTGAAACAGGGACGTTGGTTCGGCTAACATCCACGGACAATGGGGAAAATTGGACGGAGGAAGATCCCGGTTGGAGCGAGCAGGTCGATGGATTCATCAGCCAAGTTTGGAGCGCGCCGGACGGTACGGTTTGCTTGGGAAGCGTAGTGAGGGGAGAAAATGGCCGTGCCGAGAATCGCTATAGTCTCTATTTACAAGCGGCGGATGGTATGTTAGAGCAGCTAGACATCGCTGAGGCAGACGCGGTTCAATCGGCCGTGTTTTATCAGAATGACTTGCTGCTGTTTCAGGTACAATACGGCCAAGAAGGCGTTACACAAAAGATGGTGTGCCATGATCGAGAGACCGGGGAAGAAGAAACGCTTGCTTTGGGGGGCATGGCCGCATATGGCGGTGGTGTAGAACCTACAATAGCCGGCGATCAACTTCTGTATCTCTACTATGACGAAACCGGCAACATGCCGCTGATGAAATTGGACGTCCAAAGCGGCAACAGCACGCAAATATTGGAGTCTCTGAGTGAAGCCACCAGCTTCGCCTTAGCGGGAGATGCGGATGGAGCGGTGTACTATCCGACGCCGAAAGGCATTTACCGTCTAGCTTCGGGCGGAACTTTGCCAGAGCAGATCATGGCGGCGGATGGTATGGCCATGAGCTTGTCCAGCAACTATCCCAGTTCTATCTGTCGTGCGGCTAACGGCGACTTTTTGGTTACGATGCATGGGGACGATTCTACAATCCGGATGTATCGTTACCATTACGATGATTCGTTGCCAACCAAAGCGGAAACAACCCTGACAGTGTGGTCGTTGGAGGATTCCCAAACGGCACGTGCAGCGATCAATCAATACAAACAGCAGCATCCCGATGTGGATGTGACGTTTACAGTGGCGATCCCGGAGGATGCGCAGGATCTGTCCACCGCACGCAACGACGCGCTGACGCAGCTCAACACCGAGCTGCTGGCTGGTGAAGGACCGGATTTGCTGATTTTGGATGGGGTAGACTATCAAAATTATGCGGAAAAAGGGCTTTTAGCAGATCTTGCTGATACAGTGCCGGTCAGTGACCTACAAGACAATTTGGCAAATCCTTTTGTGGAAGATGGCAAAGTGTATGTCATGCCGGCTCGTTTCAGCGTACCGGTGCTGATCGGGGATGCGGGCTCTTTGGATGGGCTGAGCGATCTTACCGCTCTTCAGCAAGCAGTGCTGGATGCAGCACCTCGCGCGGACTTGGGTGATCAGAGTTCCGACTATTATGAGACACCGCCGGGAGACCAGCGATATGCGTTGTGCATGACCAATGCAAAACAGTTTGCGGATTTCCTTCTGCCTGTCTGCGGAAGCGCTATTTTGCAGGGAAACACATTGAACGAAAGCGCTCTGCGTGAGGTTATGTCGTTTGTCCAGACGGTGTCGGACTATTACGGTATCCGAAATTATACTTTGGAGAATAATACCGGAAGCGCCCAAAGCTGGACCGGAACAGACATTATTGAGATCAACCCGGAACAGGGCGAATATACCGACTCCGGACATGCCCTCTATGGCTGGTTTTCGATGAAAACGCCGTTCTCTATATTAGCTATGGCGCGCCGAGAAGATACCATGAATTATAGTTCCGACAAGATTTCCTGCGAGATGATTTTGCGTCCGGGCCTTACACAAGGCGCCTATACACCGCAGGTTTTGGTAGGTGTGAATGCGAACGGGAAACAACTGGAGGCATCCAAGCAGTTGGCAGCTACCTTCTTTGATTCCGCTGTGCAGGAAAACTACTATGGCGACGGTACGACGGTGCGGGCAGACTGTCTAGGTGAAAAACTGGATTCTGTGATGAATAACGAGCAGTACGGCAACTCTGCCTTCCATGGAGATATTCAGGCACTGTTGGAAAGCTGCACTACGCCGGTGATTGTGCCTGCGGTTTTGGAAGAAAGCTTTATCAATCATGCGGATGCGATTATTCAAGGACAAGAAACGGTGGACGACGCCGTGAACGGTATGAAGTCTGATCTGAGCCTGTATCTGGCGGAAAAGCAATGAAACGCGAAACATCCGTACACCCAAAAGGAAAAGTAAGCGTGCGTCAACGGTTAGGGAAGATAAACTATACTCCCTATCTATTTTTGGCGCCGAGTCTTATCGGTGTAACGCTTTTTTTGCTGGCGCCTTTTGTGGAAACGGTACGCCGAAGCTTTTGCGACACGCTGGGACGCAAATTTGTGGGGTTTGCAAATTATCAATCTGTTTTGCAAAATGAAGCCTTTCGGCTGGCGGTTCGTAATACCGCCCGCTTTACCGGCGTTTGTGTCCCGCTTCTGTTGGCAAGCAGTCTCGCACTGGCTTTGGCATTGCGAATGAAAGCCTTACAGCGCACCAACTGGGGCGGCTGGTACCGCACTACCTTTTTGTTGCCGATGGCTATTCCAGTGGCCAGTATCGCATTACTATGGAAAGTACTGTTTGCCCGTACAGGGTTACTCAACACCTTACTGGGAACGGATTGCGATTTTATGGGAACAGACGCCGCTTTTTGGGTATTGATTGCTACCTATCTTTGGAAAAATGTAGGGTATGACAGCATTCTTTGGTCCAGTGGATTAGAAACGATTCCCGCAGAATTGTACGAGGCTGCCGCCGTAGATGGTGCGGGTGTATGGAAACGCTTTACGGCGATCACGCTGCCAAATTTGGCCCCCACGCTTTTGGTTACCGGTATTTTAAGCCTGCTCAACACGTATAAAGTGTTTCGCGAGGCATACCTCGTGGCGGGCGCCTATCCGCACAATAGCATCTACTTATTACAGCACTTGTTCAACAACTGGTTTTTGGCATTGGATTTACCGCGCCTATGTGCGGCCGCGGTTTTGGTGGCTTTGACCTTATTGGTCATCATTGCTGTTTTGGTAAGGCGCCTGTAAGTGACCTAGTATAACAATATGAAAAAATATTTTTTGCTTCCCTTTGCTTTGCTGGTCTGGGGACCCTTATGGTTATTGTTTGTAGGGGCGCTGACTGGTGACGGAGAACTGCAGTACACCTTGGGGCCGGCGCTGACTGGGCAGGGGCAGGCTCAATGGACATTATTGCCGAGTTGGCCTACGTTACAACCGTTGGTGGAATTGCTGCTGGATACGCCAGCGTATTTCGTTACCTACTGGAATACCTGTGCGCAGGTGTTTCCGCAAGTTTTGGGACAACTGTTGGTGGGGGCACCTGCTGCATGGGCCTTGTCGCGGATGCATTTCCGTGGTCGGCGGGAACTCAGAATGTTGTATCTTGTGCTCATGCTGCTGCCGTTTCAGGTTACAATGGTGCCCAGTTATTTGACACTTCATACTTTTGGTTTGTTGGATACCGTCTGGGCGGTGATTCTTCCCGGCGCATTCAGTACTTTTCCCGTGTTTATTATGTGCCGCGGATTTGACTCGGTTCCCAAAGAATTATTGGAGGCGGCGGCCATCGATGGAGCTGGGCCTTGGCAGCAGTTTTGGCGTATTGGCCTGCCCGTAGGAGCACCCGGCGTATTAGCGGCTCTGACGATGGGATTTCTTGATGCGTGGAATGCCTTAGAGCAACCAATGACTTTTTTGAAAACACCCTCCAACTGGCCCTTGTCTTTGTATCTGACCAATACCACAGGGGAAGATTTGGCATTGACAATGGCAGCGAGTCTTATCATGCTATTGCCGGCCGTGTTGATTTTTTCCTTTGGACAGAAGTATTTGGAACAAGGGTTGTTGACTGGTGCAGTGAAAGGATGAAAACGATGAAACGTATAGTGCTTCTGTTTGTTTTGGCGGCTGTAACTTGTGCAGCTACCGCGTTGCTGTTTACTTCGTGTGCGGCAAATGTAGAAGAAGACTCGAATACAAGTTCCGTATCGCAGAGCGAGGCAAGCAGCGAAATGGAAACCGTACCGGAGGAAACATCAGAACCGGAGATGCCTGCTCAGACGCCCTCTGCAACAGTAGATCCAGCGCAAAGCGAACTTACCAAAACATCTTTGCAGAATCCTGACCTTCAAGGAAAAATTCAATCGGTTGAGGAGACTTCCTTTTCACTGATTCCAATCACTGTCACAGGAGATTCGGGCGGTGTGGCGGTTGCAGCAGCGGGCATTGACACTGAGCCGGTCGAGGGAGATATAACGCAAGCTGTCATTGAAACGATGCGTATCTACAACGGAGGCCATGAAGAACCGCAGCCTGCCGATGCTTCAGCACTGCAAGAAGGGCAAACGGTCAATCTTTTCGGCAGTTGGCAAGGGGATTGCTTCGTGGCACAGACGGTTAGAATCTTGTTGATTGAGGATGATCCGGCATGAGATTGACGGATCAGCTTACGGCCATAGTGCGTAACAGTGATCCGCAGCAGTTGCGCCGACTGGGGAATATTGCGCGCTTTTTTGCGGCTTTACTGGTAGTTACATTGGTGGCAAGGGGAACTGCCGGGGCAACGATGCCAACTGTTGTTGTTCAAACACCCAGTTCCGGAACGGTGAGCCAAAGTCTTTTGACAAATGGGACGATTTCCTATGCCGGCGGCCAGCCATTTACTTTACCGGAAGGGCTGCTGGTGCTTCAGGTGCCGGTTCAGGTGGGACAAAGTGTAAAAGCTGGAGATACGCTGGCAGTTTTTGATGCAGGAGAAGTTTCTCGGGCTGTGGACTCCAAGCAAGCAGAACTGCAGCAGGTACAGGTGCAGGCCCAGCAACAGGCGGAAGGAGATACCGCTGATCCTTACAATGCGCAACTTGCGCAACAACAACTGGAACGTGCCTATGAACAGACCCATAATACCTACGCAGATGGGGAAGAAAGCGTGGCGCGTGCCCAACAAAAACGGGATGAGGCGGCACGGGCGGTGGAGGATGCTCGCAATGCACCCTTGGATTCGGAACTGCCGCAAAAAGAGGCGGAGGCTCAAAAGGAGGCAGAAATAAAAACTGCTACGGCAGCTTTGGAGGCGGCAGAAGAGGAACTTTACCAAGCCAAGAAATCCGCGGAAGCTGCCAATGAATCCGCTTTGTCGGCGGCTCAAAGTGCCGAGGATACACGAAATAGCGCCCTCCATGCTTTGGAAGAGGAAGAAGATGCAGTGGCAGAGCAAAACCAAACCGATCGGGCAGCAGCAGCGGTCAGTCAGGCAAAAGCAGCTATATTGCAAACAGAGTTGGACGCTTTGCTTGCCTTGCAAAATGCAGGGGCCTGCTATTTGGCGCCAAAAGATGGAACGGTTGTAACGCTGAACCTTAAACCCGGTGAACCCAGTTCCACCGTAGGGGGCTTGCTGGCGGATCAAGATGTAGAGTATAGGCTGGAAGTTCCCTTGGAGGAAGAACAAGCCGAGTTGGTCTCTGTTGGGACGATCCTTCATGCGGAGCAAAATAAAGCAAATGGAGATGCTGCGGTACAAAGCTTGTCAGCGCCAGATGCGGATGGCGTTGTGATGGCCACAGCTACACTGCCAAAGGGCGCGTGGTCTGCTGGTGCGGTGGCGGTTACGGCCTCGGTACAAGGAGCAAGACAAAATCTGGTGCTTCCCAACACAGCGGTTCGGCAAGATAACCAAGGACAATATGTACTGGCTGTGGAGGAGAAAAATACGATTTTGGGATTGCAAAATGTGTTGGTTCGGCTCTCAGTAACTGTATTGGAAACTGGAGATTCCACGGTAGCCGTTTCAGGAGCGCTGGATTCTCAAACGCGGATCGTCGTCAGTAGTAGCAAATCGGTACAGGCTGGTGATACAGTGAGGCTGCAAGATGAATCCTGAATATTTGGCGTTGCCGCCAGCCCGTCGCCGCTGGTATGGGCCGATTTTGCTTCTGACGGTGTTTCTTCTGGAAATTATGTTGTGGCAGCATTTAGAGCGGCAACGGAGCTTTTGTCAGACCACGGGCGTTCGATTTGCATCACCCATAGCGACGGATGTATTGGATCAGGTAGAAACTTTTACCACAAGCGATAAGAATACGCAAGGAATCTATGCGAGTTTTTGGGGGCAACAAGACGTTACCATCTCGACATCCAATGGCCGTCATGCGGATGCTGTTGTTGGGATTGGATATTATGGCAGTGCGGAGGATTGTCTGCCTGTACCATACCAGCAAGGTTGTTCGCCCAGTATCTACGGAAACGAATGTGCCCTTTCTGAAGCCTTAGCACAAACACTGTTTGGCAGTACCGATATTGTGGGGATGAAAGTCCTTGCACAAAAAAAGACGTATACGATTACCGGCGTGTTTTCGGCAAAGGAGAGCGTTTTCTTATTTCCCACGCAAGAAAATCTGACTTGCGCTGAGCTGCGCGGCGTATCGTGGGATGCACCTAAAGAGGATGTGGAAACATGGTGTGCCGCGGTGGGCCTTGAATCACCGCAATGTATTGTGTATGGCCCCCAACGGGTGTGGATTATGACACTGTTTTGCGGTTTTCCGCTTTTTGTGGTGGGGGTGGCTTTCTTCGTGACGACAATCCGATGGTCTTGCTTATGGCCGAAAGGAATCGGAACGGTCTTTTGGTTTGTATTGGCGGTGCTGGCAGCACTGATGTTGCCAAATATTCTGGATTCATTGCCGGGATGGTTGATTCCGGGACGGTGGAGCAATTTTGCGTTTTGGCAGGATCTGGCACAAAGCATTCATGAACAGCAACAAGCGTGGAAACTTTGCGCCCATTATTGGCCGGATCTGATTCGGCGATAACAGACATATAAAAAGCCTTTCGTCCCAAAAGGGCGAAAGGCTTTTTGCTTCAGATTAAAAAGAGGATTTTTTGCGATTGTGGATGCTACGATGATACACTACTGCTGAAAGAAGAGCTGCAATGATTTCGGTGATCCAAAAGGCGTGCCAAACTCCGGTGGGCCCCATCTGCCGGCAAAGAAACCAAGCCAGAGGTAAAATGGCCAGTACGTACCGGCATAGAGAAATGACAAGAGAAGCAGCCCCTTTACCAAGTCCTTCTAAGGCGCCGGAGGAGGCGACGGAAACGGCGGAGATGACGAAGCCAAGGCTGATGGTACGCAGAGCGACTTGGCCGATTTGTAGGGTTTCGGGATTGGATGTGAACATTCCAATCAACGGCTCGGAAAATACGAAACACACCACGGTGCCGGCAGCCAGAATGGCGGCACACAGAGCAAGCGTCCACTCATAGATTTTGCGGACACGTCGGTGTTCTCCTGCGCCATAGTTGTAACCAATCAAAGGACGCATGCCCTGCACGATTCCGCTGGCAGGGAGGTATAAAAAGGTCTGCAGTTTATAGTAAATTCCCAGAACCACCACATAGCTTTGGGAATAGGCGGCCAACAAAGAGTTGAGAAAGGAAACAAGAAGTGACGGCAGGGCCAGATTCAAAATGGCAGGAATACCGATTGCGTACAACTGTAAGTCCATTCGCTTATCCGGTTTTATGCAAGAACGGCGAAGCTGGACCGGAATGGGAGTGCGACGATAGAAAAAGAGGTAAATGGACAAGGTAAGCATTTGGCCGATACCAGTTGCCAAAGCGGCTCCGGCAATTCCCATTTGCGGGAAAGGGCCCAGCCCAAAGATCAGTATGGGATCCAGCAGAATATTGCAGATGGAACCTGCCAGCAGCGCTATCATAGTGACCTTCATGCGACCTACCGCTTGAAACATCTTTTCGAAGGCGAGAGCAGCCATAATGACTACGGAAAAGGAAAAAGCGATAGTGGCGTAGGTGATACCCAGCTCCAGCACGGCAGGATCTGTGGTGAACATGCCCAGAAAGTGTGGAACGATGGCGATGCAGATTATCGTAATGAGTACGCCATGAAGCAGCGAATACAACATGCCATGGGTGGCCGCTGTGTCGGCGCGCCGTTGCGAACCGGCACCAAGATGGAGCGCGATTTGGGCGTTGATTCCTACGCCGAACCCGATAGCGATGGCGTTAACTAGATTTTGCATGGGAAAAACCAGAGATAGAGCGGTCATGGCATCCTCACTAATTTGTGCGACAAAAAGGCTGTCCACAATATTATAGAGGGCGTTGACTAGCATCGACACCACCATGGGCAGTGCCATGGAAAGCAGCAGGGGTAGGATGGGCTTTTCTTTCATAAAAGTGCTGTTCATTGAAAATCGCCTTTCACACAAAAAAGCCACACAATGGTTTCCCAGTTGGAAAACCATTGTGTGGCGAAAAGTAGTCTTGACTGTAAAAGTCCACACGGAATTTTATTAAATATACCATACCATGCAGGGGCGGCAATGTCAAGGGCTGTATAGCTGGAAAGGCTCTCCAGACGCAAGGGGACGATTATTGCTTGCGAACCATAAACCCAAAAGCGGTTCCGCACAGGCCGCCTACAATATGCATAAAATTAGCCACTTGGTCTTGAACGAAGAAAATGGCATATACTTGCTGCCCTAGATAGAGCATCGCTACCAGAATTAAAGTCAAGGGCAGGGAGCCGCTGCGCATACCAGCCAAACTGGAAAGCATAATAAGCATAAAAACAATGCCGGAAGCGTCTAGTAGGGCTGTCCCCGGGAAAAGCAAGCACTGCAAAAGCCCAGAAATGGCGGCGGTACACAATATGCCTCCGAGAAGTGTCCGACTTCCATATTTCTCTTCCAGTGGCGGGCCAACGACCAAAAGCAGCAGCATGTTGTTGATGAAGTGCTCCCGGCCGGCGTGGCCCAGCACATGGCCAAATAAGCGGACGTAGAAAAGGGGAGCGGCCCAAGAGGATCGATAGACACTGAATAAATGTAAAGTGGTCCATCCGCCAGTGAGACGGTCAAGAAAAAGAACGAATAAGGAAAGGAAGAAAAGACTTAAAGTGACGGGAGCGTTATACTGCAAGCGCAAAGTGGGATGTTTCATGTTTTCCTCCTGCGTTACCATTGACGGCGATACTCGCCGGGGGTAATGCCTTCGATTTTTTTGAAAAGGCGAGAAAAATAGTTGGCATCTTGTAATCCACATTCTGCAGCCACGGATTCAATGCTGTGGTCGCTAAAGCGGAGCATCCGTTTGGCCTGTGTGATCCGCAGCTGAAGCAGATAATTGGTAATGGATTGACCAAATTGTTCTTTGAATACCCGTGTCAAATAAAATTTGTTGATATAGAAGCGCTCGGCCAGCGCATCTAAAGTAATCCGTTCGGTAAAATGGGAGTCCAGATATTCTTTGACGACCTGTACGTTTTGCTTCTTTCCATGGGAAATACGTGCTGCGCCGGGATGCCAACTTTCCTGCATCAACAGGGTCAAAAGGTCGACCAAGCGTCCGCAGATCTGCATGTCACGAACATAATCATCAGACGCAGCGAGGCGATATAACGTTTGAAGCAGGTTTTTGTATTGCTCTGGTTGTCGGGAATGGAAGACAGGCTGTCCACCGCGCTCCTCATACTTTTTGTAGATGGGCACCATGTTGGGACCATAAAAGTGTACCCAACGTAGGTGCCATAAGTCTTGCGCTGTACGATGTAGATAGGGTTTGTGGCAGTCTAAAAAAACACAATCTCCGGCATGCAGTTCGTGCTGATTTCCCGCATATTCCAAAATGCCAGAACCGCTTTCTACCATAAAAAACAGATAGGAAGAAAGTCCCTGACGAACACTATCGTGGGGTTGCCGTGCCTGCAGGCTGCCCACTTCCTGTAAGTGAAGCAGACTGGAACGAGCAAAGGGAGAAGGTGTATAAATGATGCGTCGTGCGTGAACGAGTTCGCCATCAAACAGGGGAGAGTCCATATCTCAATCACCACCTTTTGTCGTTGTTAGTATACCAAAAAAGTCAATATTATGCTAGTGGTTTGCAAGATTTCCCCTGTTAAGGAAGAAAAAAACACGATAAAATAGCGAATAGACAGAAAATAGGTGCTGACCGATCTGTGCGGTTTTGCACAAAGAAAGGCGAAAAAATCTATGAAAAAAGCATTGATCACTGGTGTGACCGGTCAGGACGGTAGCTATCTGGCAGAATTTTTGCTGGAAAAAGGCTATGACGTTCATGGTATGATCCGTCGGTCCTCTGTGGATTACCGGGAGCGTATCGCGCATCTGGAAGGACATCCGCATTTTCATCTGCACTACGGCGATCTGAGTGACTCAATGAGCCTGATGGCTGTGATTGGAAGTGTCCGCCCTGATGAAATCTACAATCTGGCCGCGCAAAGCCACGTTCAGGTTAGTTTTGATGTGCCGGAATACACAGCGGATGTAGTGGCAACGGGTGTACTGCGGGTTTTGGAGGCGGTCCGCCTGTGTGGCTTGACCGAAACTTGCCGGATCTATCAAGCGTCGACCAGTGAATTGTACGGTAAAGTGGAGCAGGTCCCGCAAAATGAAAATACGCCATTTCATCCTTACAGTCCCTATGCGGTTGCCAAACAGTATGGCTTCTGGATTGTAAAAGAATACCGAGAGGCGTACCATATGTTCTGCTGCTCCGGTATTTTGTTCAACCACGAATCGGAGCGCCGCGGAGAAACTTTCGTGACCCGTAAAATCACCTTGGCGGCAGCACGCATTGCGCAGGGAAAACAGGATAAATTGTATTTGGGCAATCTTTCCAGCTTGCGGGACTGGGGCTATGCAAAAGATTATGTGGAGTGCATGTGGCTGATTCTGCAGAATGATAAGCCGGAGGATTTCGTGATTGCCACCGGCGAGCAGCATTCCGTTCGAGAGTTCTGTCAGTTGGCGTTCCATCATGTTGGCATTGAACTGGAGTTTCAGGGCGAAGGCATGGACGAAAAAGGCATTGACCGCGCGACAGGTAAGGTCTTGATTGAGGTGAGCCCCGACTTCTATCGCCCGACCGATGTAGTGAATCTGTGGGGCGACCCTAGCAAAGCCAAACAAGAACTGGGATGGAATCCCACCAAGACCAGTTTTGAAGAATTGGTCAAAATTATGGTAGACCATGACATGAAAAAGGTGGCAGTGGAGCGTGCGGAAGAGCACATCCAAACCAATTTGGCAGAGTACCTTGAAAAAGGTGTTATCAAATAAGAAGACATGGTTTGTTATAGAAAGAAGCACGAAATTATGATGGATAAGAATGCAAAAATCTATGTGGCCGGTCATCGCGGAATGGTGGGTAGTGCCATTGTACGGGAATTGCAGCGGCAAGGGTATACCAACATCATTACCCGTACGCATAAAGAGCTGGATCTGTGCCGTCAGGCCGATGTGGAGGCTTTTTTTGCGGCAGAAAAGCCGGAATATGTTTTTCTGGCGGCAGCCAAGGTTGGCGGCATTGTGGCAAACGAGGAAGCGTTGGCCGATTTCATGTATTACAACATGACACTGGAAATGAATGTGATCCATTCTGCATGGGAAAACGGCTGCAAAAAACTGGAATTTCTCGGCTCCAGCTGTATTTATCCGCGCATGGCACCGCAGCCTATGAAAGAAAGCTGCTTGCTGACCAGCGCTTTGGAAAAGACCAATGAGGCTTACGCACTGGCGAAAATTAGCGGTTTGAAATACTGCGAATACCTGAATCGCCAGTATGGTACGGACTACATCAGTGTGATGCCGACCAACCTGTACGGCCCCAACGACAACTATCATCCAACCCACAGCCATGTGGTCCCGGCATTGATTCGCCGCTTCCACGAAGCCAAAGAGCAAAATCTGCCCAGTGTGACTTGCTGGGGCGACGGCAGTCCTCTGCGGGAGTTTTTGTATGTGGATGATCTGGCCAACTTGTGCGTGTTCCTGATGAATCACTACTCTGGCAACGAAACCGTTAATGCTGGTACGGGAAAAGAACTCACCATCAAGCAGTTGACCGAGCTGGTGGCCAAAGTGGTTGGCTATACTGGGAAAATCGAGTGGGATCCTTCCAAGCCCAACGGCACACCGCGGAAACTGTTGGACGTGAGCAAGGCGACGGCGTTGGGGTGGACCTATAAGACGGAGCTGGAAGACGGTCTGCGCATGTCGTATGAAGACTTCCTTCATAATCCCATGCGTGCCGAACGCTAAATTTTACAGAAAGGAACCCGGATTCATGAATATTGTTTTGCTATCTGGAGGCTCCGGCAAACGGTTGTGGCCGCTGTCCAATGATATTCGCTCTAAACAGTTCATTAAAATCTTCAAAACGGCAGACGGTTATGAATCGATGGTACAGCGAGTGTATCGTCAAATCAAAGAGGTGGATGCGGACGCGGTGGTAACCATTGCGACCAGCAAAACACAGGTCAGTTCCATCCACAATCAGCTAGGGGACGCAGTGGGCGTTTGCGTAGAACCCTGCCGCAGGGATACTTTTCCGGCAATCGCATTAGCAACTGCGTATCTGCACGATGTTAAGGGCGTCGGTGAGGAAGAACCGGTGGTGGTATGCCCGGTGGATCCCTATGTGAATAACGACTACTTTGAGGCGCTGCGCTCCTTGTCGGATCTGGCGGCGCAAGGAAATGCTAATTTGACCTTGATGGGGATTGAGCCGTCTTACCCCAGCGAAAAATACGGATATATTATTCCGGAAACGGAAGAGTCTGTCAGCAAGGTGAAAACCTTCAAGGAAAAGCCTGACGCTAAAACAGGCGCGGAATATATTGCACAGGGGGCACTGTGGAATGGAGGCGTTTTTGCCTACAAGTTGGGATATGTGCTAAACCGTGCGCATGAATTGATAGATTTTGCGGACTATCAGGATCTGTACAACAAATATGATTCCCTGAATAAGATCAGCTTCGATTACGCAGTAGTCGAAAAAGAGCCGAACATTCAAGTTATGCGTTTTGCTGGTGAATGGAAGGATATGGGAACGTGGAACACGCTGACCGAGGCTATGGAAGATCCCAGCATCGGAAAAGCAATCCTCAACGACAGCTGCCAAAACGTGCATGTTTTGAACGAATTGGATGTGCCGGTACTTTGCATGGGCCTGAAAGATGTAGTGGTCTCAGCGAGTCCGGAAGGTATTTTGGTGTCCGACAAAGAACAATCCAGCTATATAAAACCTTTTGTAGATGCCATCGATCAGCAGGTTATGTTCGCGGAAAAATCTTGGGGTAGTTTCCGCGTGCAGGATGTGGAAGACGAAAGCATGACCATCAAAGTAACGCTGAACCCGGGCCACAGCATGAACTATCATAGCCATAGCCGCCGGGATGAAGTGTGGACGATCATCTCGGGAAAAGGCCGTACGATTGTGGATGGCATGGAGCAGCCGGTGCAGGCGGGCGATGTGGTAACCATGCAGGCGGGATGCCGGCATACCATCATTGCGGAAACCGAATTGAAGGTGATCGAGGTCCAACTGGGCAAGGAGATCAGTGTGCATGACAAACAAAAATTCCCCCTTGAAGACTGAACCGTTTCTGCTTCGACCAGTCGGGAAGAATTACCTATGGGGCGGTAATCGTTTGAATGAAGATTTCGCCAAGGAAATCCAGATGGAGCCTCTTGCCGAAACGTGGGAGTGCTCCACGCATCCGGATGGTCCCAGTACGGTTGCAACCGGTCCCTTTGCAGGACGGTTGTTGGTGGAGGTTTTGCAAGAACACCCCGAATATTTGGGCAGTCATCCGCGCACAAAGGATGGAAATCTGCCGGTTTTGATTAAGTTTATTGACGCTAAAAAGGATTTGTCGGTTCAGGTGCACCCAAGCGACGCATATGCCAAGGAACATGAACATGGACAGCTTGGCAAAAGTGAGATGTGGTATGTCTTGGACACACAAGGCGACGCCCATCTTGTTTACGGATTCAATCGCCCCATTGATCGACAAACGCTGAAAAAGAGCTTGCTGGACGGTACGGTAGAACGGTACTTGCAAAAAATTAAAATCCAGAAAGACGATGTCTTTTATATTGAGGCTGGCACGGTGCATGCCATCGGTGCGGGATCCTTGATTGCAGAAATTCAAGAAAGCTCCAATCTGACGTACCGTATGTATGATTACGGTCGTGTCGATAAAAATGGAAAACCGAGAGAACTCCATATAGAGCGTGCTTTGGATGTGGCTAAGCTGGAAGGCGGCAGCACACCACGCCAACCGATGCGTGTGCTGAAATACACGCCGGGATGTGCCAGCGAATTGCTTTGCCGCTGTAAATATTTTGTGGTGGAGCGGCTGCTGATCAATACTGAACGCATTCGAAAGATGGTCCCCTTTGCTACGGGTGACAATTCCTTTCAGGTTTTGCTTTGTGTGGATGGTTGCGGTGTGGCTTTCCCTGAAAAGGGGGAAGCAATTCCGTTTTTCCGAGGAGATTGTCTTTTTATACCGGCTCACTCTGTTGCGATTCGACTGCATGGACGTGCGCAGCTATTAAAAGTGAGTTGCTAACCCGAAAGAGCAATACGAAATTTCAATTTTTTTGCAACAGGCCTTGACTTGTGCGGGAAAATCTGTATAATATTAGTGTTGCTCTTGTGTGCTAGTATGGCTCAGTTGGTAGAGCAGCTGATTCGTAATCAGCAGGTCGTC